>JBBSCL010000383.1:0-4275 GCA_038250345.1 Leptolyngbyales cyanobacterium | reverse complement strand
TGTACTTCGACGGTTGGAATATTGACCGCCGAGATCGCGTCTCTCAGGGCAACACTGGTATGAGTATAAGCGCCAGCATTAATTAGCAGCCCTTGATGCGTGTCAACGGTAGCGTGGATAGCATCGACTAGAGCGCCTTCATGGTTAGACTGCTGACACAAAGCTTTCGCACTAAGAGATCGCGCTTCATCCATAAGCATGGAATTAATTTCGTCTAGTGTGACCAACCCATAAACTCCAGGCTCACGTTTACCTAAGAGATTAAGGTTTGGACCGTTTAGAACCAAAACGCTAATCAAACTGAAATCGCTCGATAACGAAGGCAATAAAACACTATCGGCGATCGTTAACAGGGATTGGAATTAGCTCGGCTTCTGGCTGAGGCTCTGAACCCAACAAAGCTTCAATCAATTTGCGCGCCCACTCCTTAAGCTTCTCTAACGCCTTATCCAGGTAGTCCATTGAATAGATAGCTCCTTGTGACAGTGTGGCTCTGACTACATACGCTTGGCGTATTTTCTGTAGAACTCGAACCTACAAAATTACATACTCAAATTGTACCCAATTTAGCTGACAAGGGCTACAGGTTTTGAGTATAAATACAAATTTTGAGCAGCAATTATGCAAATTTGTCATCACGCTCAATCACCAGAGAGCTTTATAGCCTTTCTCGCTAGCATGAGATACGCTCTGAAACCTGGCACCTGAAATCTGAAACCTGGCATCTGGCATCTGAAACCTGGCACCTGAAACCTGGCACCTGAAACCTGTCTTAGTCACTATTCTGCTTTCAGTAATCGTCTTCGTAGATAATCTAAGGCAGTACAGCAGCTTAAATGGCGAACCCAGTCTCTTCCCCTTAAAGCTCCAAAGCGATGCTCAAAACTTTCTACGCGATCGCGCCCTGCTAAACCGATGTAGACCAAGCCTACTGGTTTTTCGTCGGTGCCGCCTGCGGGTCCAGCGATGCCCGTAATGCTCAGACCCCAGGTTGTGTTAAGGCGATCGCGCACCCCTACTGCCATTTGCTTGGCAACTTCGTGACTCACCGCTCCATGAGTGGCTAAAACTTGCGGATCAACGCCCAAAAGCCCAACTTTCACAGAGTTATCGTAGGAAATGATGCCACCCCAAAAATAAGCCGAACTGCCCGCTACCGCTGTTAGCATTCCGCCTAAACTGCCGCCGGTACAGGATTCTGCCACGGATAAAGTAGAACCTGTTTGTTGCAGCAATCGACCTACAGCGATCGCCAAAGTATCCGTATCCGCTCCATAACAATCAATCCCACCAATCTGCCGCAGCGTCGTCTCAACGGGTGCAATCATCTGCTGGGCGCTTGCTTCGGAGTCAGCAAACGCAGAAATTCGCAGCTTCACCTCACCTAAATTGGCATAGGGCGCAACGGTGGGATTTGTGGAATCAAACCAATCCCCTACTTTATCTGCCAACACAGATTCAGAGATGCCCCAAAATCTCAGCACCCGGCTGTAAACCGTATTTTGTGCCCAGCCTTGGCTTTTGAGATAGGGAACTGCCACCTCGTGCCACATATATTTCACTTCTGTGGGAACGCCTGGAAAAGTGAGAATTGTCACGTTTGGGCGTGGTTGCCAAATAATGCCCGGAGCGCTGCCACCAGAGTTCGTTAATACTTGTGCCCCTTCCGGTAAGAAAGCTTGCTTGTGATTATTTGGAGTCATCGTTCCACCACGCTGAGCAAATTTTTGGGCAATATCTGCCAAAATTTCTGGATGCTCCACCATGGGCACTCCAAAGCAATCTGCTAGAGTCGCATGAGTCAAATCATCGGTTGTGGGTCCCAACCCGCCTGTAAAAATCAGCAAACTTGCGCGATCGCAGGCAGTTCTCACGACTTGCTGAATCCGCTCTGGATTGTCACCGACAACGGATTGATAGTAATGAGCAATTCCCAGCTTCGCTAATTGCTTTGCTAAAAACTGAGCATTGCTATTGAGAATATCGCCTAGCAATAGTTCAGTTCCAACACAAATAATTTCAGCAACAGGAGCCATATCGCAGGTAAGAAGTTATGGGTGACAGGTCGCAGGCAGTACAGCGAGGGACGTTATAAAAATCAGGATTGCTTCGCCGTTTTCCACACTTGCCAACTCGTAAAACTTAGCAAAACAGTTGCCCCAAAAGCATAGCCCCAACCGCTTGGCATATTGGAAAGAGCCAATGCCAGCGTTCCAGCCCATAGGGTCAATGAGTAGATGAATAGCACAGCTAGCCGTTGGGATAACCCTGCCTGCAAAAGTCGATGATGCAAATGACGTTTATCGGCGGCAAAAGGTGATTTGCCCCGACGGATGCGATCGACCACAACGGTAAAAATATCTAAAATAGGCACTGCCAGAATTAGATAGGGCAGCAACACGGCAACCGTTGTCACGGCTTTTACCAGCCCAATAATGCCCACTCCAGCCAACGTAAAGCCCATAAAGTAAGCCCCACCATCACCCATAAAAATTTGCGCCGGGTTAAAGTTGTAGCGTAAAAAGCCCAGAGCGCCACCTGCCAAAGCCGCCGCAATTAATGCTGCTGCGGGTTGATTCATAAACAGCGTCACTATCAGCATGACTACAGCCGCGATTCCAGAAACCCCTGCGGCTAAGCCATCCAATCCATCGATCATATTGACTGCATTTGCCATTCCCACCAACCAAATCACAGTAATTGGCAGGCTAATGAAATCTGGCAACGCCACTAATCCAGCAAAAGGAACCGTCAGAAACTCAATTTGCACTCCCGCTTGCCACACAACCGCCGCCACACTCAATTGCATCAACAATCGACTAATGGCTGGCAGCGTCAGGAGGTCATCTGCTAAGCCAATCAAGAAGAACGCGAATCCTCCTAGGGTGACTCCCCACACCTCATATTCCTTTTGAGGAGATAAGATTCCAAATCCTCCCGTCCACCAAACAATTAGCAATGCTGCGAGAGTGCCAGCAAAAATTCCAACCCCGCCCAGCCGCACCATGGGATGACTATGAATTTTGCGTCCACCGGGTTTATCTACTAAGCCGCGCTTCAGACCAAATTCTTTGATCAAAGGCGTACTCCAGAGGACAACTAGAGCAGAAACAATAAAGGCAGCTAGGTGATACCAGTAATGAGTCATCTGAGATGTATGCTGAGGAAGACTGACAGGAAGAGTCTACTGCATTTCAGAGAATAGTCAGCAAAGAATTATCAATAAATCCATCTTTTTCTACATTTCTTTGGATGGCAAAGCTGGTGAAACTATTTAGACGAACCTTTTTTAGCGACTTGATGCTCAACGTTAAATTTTTGGCGTTACTGATTAAATTTAGATGAATTAAAAGTGGAGTTGATCGCAGTGATCAACTCCGCTTCTCAGTGAAGTAGATGGCGCGATTCTCCGTCGGAGACATTTTGCGATCGCGCTAAGGCACCAGTAGATCGAATAGATGAAACAGAATCACTCACCAAAAAAATCATCGATACGCTGGACGTAATTAAGACGGGCGATCTCCATCAACACGTCATGCCATTGCGCTTGATGCGTATCGCCAATGACCAGGTATTGATTGTTTGTGCAGCCAATTCGACCGGGCGATCGCGATATTCGCACTGAGGGATCAAGCGCGCGGACTTCGGCTAGATATTTTTGATCTGCTGGAATGCAAAACTCAATGCTCAGCGATCGCTGAGCATTGGCTGAACCGACCAAACCATCCGCAGAAATTTTTGAAAGGTCAAAGGTAATTTTCATCACCCGATTGGTAGATACGACTTGAGATCTGAGTTGTTCTAACGGTTTACACGACAATAAAAAAGGAGTTGCAATTAATACACCTAAAATACTGATTCGCATGGTGGCTGCATTCATCTTGGTAACAACTATCTAATTGGTATTTAAATTTACTTTTAAGGCTGCTCCATTTAATCTAAGGGATTTAAATGGAGTAGCTCAATTTCTCATTATCTTGGCGTTCAACTCAGATTAGTTGAGCAATTCAAGCAGCCTGAAAACCTCTCTCTCACCCAAAAGAGAGATCATTTTCTGAAAAAATAAAATATCTGAAATTTGTATATAGAAATGTAACAATATCATTTTTTGACTAAGAAACGTTGCAGCCTTTTGATCCCCTTGCTAGTGTGTGCAAGCAAGGTCATTCTGGTAACCAGTTACCTCACATTTGCTTCTTGGAGGTGTCGCACCATGCTTGTCTCAACTCAATGCTCTTCACCGATTCGTTAGGTCTAAGAACGGTTGAAAGAGAT
>JBBSCL010000382.1:0-4276 GCA_038250345.1 Leptolyngbyales cyanobacterium | reverse complement strand
ACTCAAACAGGCAACCGGACACCAATCAAGCTGCTGCGGGGGATCAAAGGCAATTCGTCCTTCTGCCACAATCTCAAACCGAATTAGATAAGCTTCAGTCTGAATTGGAAATCGAATGCCATATTGATCCGCTCGGATGTCGCGGGGAAACTGAAAGCCTAGTCGATCATCAAACAGTGCATCGTAGCCTGAGTCAAAAATTGCCCGTCGCAGTTGGGTATACCCTTGCCCAAAAGGGCAGAGAAAGTCAATATCCTGACTCTGACGATATTCCCCAAACTCTAAAACCAGTTGCGTTCCCCCACCAAAATAAGCATGACAATCTCTCAGCAGATTTGTGTTGAGAGCCTGAAGAATCCGAAGAATCTGCTGATGGACAGGCTTGCTAAACATCCTGAATAATGTCCGAATGAAACTGAGTCGCTAGTTCTCGAATAAAGTTCAGTTCCTCTGGTGTCGGAGATTCCAAAGTATCGCGATAGCGCCAACCCCGCTCGTAAACATTCAGCATTTCCTCTGGAGTCAGAGCCGCGATCGCGTCACTTGTTTGCCACAGCAGCGATCGCAAGAACGGCAGAGATGTTGGTGGTGGAACCCTCACAGCTTTTTGCATTGAAGACTTTAATGATTTAGCAGCTACCGACGACTTTTCCAGTATCCCGGCTCCCGGCTGTAATGCATAACTGCCAGAATGAGAATGTAGTCTTGCTCAATAGTGTAGAGAATTCCATAAGGAAACTTCCGTGCCATGCATCGTCGAACGTCATCATCAACCGCAACAGAACGATTAGGAGATTCTCTAATCCGATAAACCGTATCCTCAATGGCATTGATAAATGCTTGTGCAACCTCAACCCGATGCTCTGTATAGTATTGAACAGCCTCAGCATATTCAGTCAAAGCTTCAGGGTGAAATGTAACCCTTATGGCTCAAGCAATCGCCTAACCTGAGCTAACGCTTCTTCTCCCGGAATCGGTTGCACAGAACCATCTCGAACCTCGTCTCTGCGCCTTTTTGCTTCAGTCATCCAAACTGCCTGAATATTAGAATCGGCATCGAATTCTAAGCTTTCCACCAATTTGTCTGCAAGAAGTGCCCTGGATGCGCTAGGTAAAGACAATAGTTCCTCTGTCAGTTGCTCGATTGATCGCATAGCTCCTCGTAGCATACTAAACTCTGACCGGATTGTAACAAAAAGCGATGCTAGCAAAACTGCACCTACCACTTCATACTCAAGCACCTTTATCCCGGATTGATTGAGTCGCGCTCAATGATGCCGCCGCCCAGCAAGATTTCGCCGTCATACCAAACAGCGGCTTGTCCGGGTGTGATGCTGGCTTGGGGTTGATCAAACACGACGCGCACCCGATCGCCCTCTAAAGGAATCACCGTTGCGGGAACGGCAGGTGATCGATAGCGGATTTGCACCTCTGCTCGAATGGGTGCCTCTGGCTGGGCGATCGAAACCCAGTTGAGCCGCTGCACCGTGCATTCAGCAGCCAGAATGGTAGTGCGATCGCCGACAATCACCCGATTTTGCACGGCATCCAGCGCGATCACATACAGTGGCTCACTGTGGGCAATCCCCAACCCTTTTCGTTGCCCAATCGTGTAGTGATGCACACCTTCGTGATGCCCTAGCACCTTGCCCACCTGATCGACAATTTCCCCCTGATGAGGCGTAATGTATTGATCCAAAAACGCCCGCATCGAGCCATTGGCTTCTACCAAGCACAAATCCTGGCTTTCGGGCTTGTCGGCAGTCTGCAAACCAAACTCGGCGGCAATCCGGCGAGTTTCGGTTTTAGGATATTCACCCAAGGGAAAAATAACGTGCCCTAAAACATCTTGCTCCAAGTCATACAAAAAGTAGGATTGGTCTTTAGAGCGATCGATCGCCCGCAGCAGTTGATAGCGACCCGTTTCCTGATCGTGACGAATGCGGGCATAGTGACCTGTGGCGATGCGATCGCAGCCCAACTCAGCGCGAGAATATTGCAACATCGGGGCAAACTTAACCGCTTTGTTACACTGCGAACAGGGCAACGGAGTAATGCCATTGCCATACCCTGCCACCAAATAATTCACAATATATTTTTCAAACGCTTCCCGGCTATCCACAATGTGATGGGGAATTTCCAACTGCTCACACAATTGGGCAGCGTCTACCATGCCCTCCGAGCAGCACTGTCCTTTGCCTTTCATCAGCCACAGAGTCAGCCCAATTACTTCATACCCTTGCTGATAGAGGATTGCCGCCGCTGTTGAGCTATCAACCCCACCCGAAAGCCCGACTACAACCTTATTCATGGACTACTAGAAAAACCAATTAGAAATTGCTCTTTCTCTAGGCTAACATCCCCACAAAAGATCTAGTGCTGCACATCATCTCAGTAGAGGTGAAATGGATCTACCGGAGGCTTCTACCCAAAGGGAGTTTGAGGAAAGAAATCGTTCCATTGCAATATCTTCGATCACTTCTGCCAGTAGCTCAGAAAATTCTTCGCGGTTGTCTCATAGGAGTTCAACGATCGCGCTTTTCAAGATTTCTTTTGGTTGCTCTCGATTGCAGGTAATTTCAGACATTGTGCCTGCACGACGTTGATTTGAGTTTGACAGGTTCAAATGAATTCAGAGGCTTAGGGTGCCCAGGGAGCGGCGATCGCTTCACCCCGCTTTTCTTTTCTGCTAATTCTAAGTTTAACGTCAGCAAATCTTCGAGTAAATCTTCGAGTAAATCTTCGGTGGCGTTGAAGCTGTAGGCTTGCAGGACGATCGCAAATCTGCGTATATCACGATTCAGTTTTCCACTCCGTCTCTGGAATGTCAGCGCTAATCATGATGTTGCGTAGGGTTCCAATCGGTAGATCTCGTCCTTTGTGGTAGGGCACGATTGTTTGAAGTTGGCGATCGATATTGCGCCATTTGCGATGGCTGCCTTTCTGCGAAACTAACTCAAACCCGTAACGCTCTAAAATACGCTCGACTGCATCAGCGCCCATGCGTCGAGTGCGAGTCATGAGACTAAAACCTCTCGTACAATCGCTCCTGATTGTAAGTTGAGTGGGTCAGGCTCAAGATAGAGTGCGATCGCCTCACGAATATTGTTTAATGCGTCTTCCTCTGTTTCTCCGGCTGAAACACAACCTGGTAGCTCTGGGCACCAAATCGCCCAATCGCTCGTTTCTGGGTCAGGTTCAAGCACTACACGCCATTTCATGATGTTTTCTCCTTAAGATACCGAGCTGCAATGACTCACGTTTCAAGCGGTGCCCAAGCCCCAGCGATCGCTTCCCCGTTCTTCTCTTTTTCTGCTAATTCTAGGTTCAATGTCAGCAAATCTTCGAGTAAATCTTCGAGCAAGTCATCGGCTGGTTTGAAGCCGTAAGTCTCAAGCAGTCTGTGAAATAGGTTGTCCGAGATCATAAAGAAATTCTGGAGCAAAATCTGCGCCATTTGACCATTCGATTGTGTTGGTTTCTAGATTTAGGAAAACTTGTTTGAATAGCTCTACATCTTGAAGGGGTTCAAAGATTTCGCCATAGAGTTCTTCTACCAGATCAATCTCTTGAGTAACGTGGTTGTTGAAAGTAAGTCTAAGTTTGTAGGCTTCTAAATATTCAAGCCTTTCTACACGAAGAAACATAGTGACCTCTAGTTATTGCAACGGTTGAATGTCTCGCAGAGCTTTGCGTTGTCTAGCAAGCTCCCAATTATTCATGAGTTCTGCTTGATACAAATCTAACCATTCAAGCACCATTCTCAAGGCTCATTTTGACATTCTTCCTTCTACTAAGCCTGTCTCAATTTCCACTATGACTTCTTGATCCTAATAGCGAGCATGAAAGTGGGGAGGATTGTGGTCGTTGTAGTTCATGAAAACAACTATTCCATAGAATCTGCTGAGGGTAGGCATTACTTTTACCCCTTTGAGGGCGATTGGGCGGGTGCCCAAGGTCCAATAACAAGTTCCCCACCCTTCTCTTTCTCGGCTAATTCTAAGTTTAATGTCAGAAGTTTTTCGAGTAAATCATCGTCTGGATTGAAGCTGTAAGCTTGCAGGACAAGAGCGTCGAGTTTGGCGTGGAGTTTGAAGAGTTGGCTGGTGGGTTCGTGGAAGTATTCGTTGTAGAGTTTGGTGATGCCCCACTGTTTGCGTTCCATTTGCTGCGATCGATAGTCGTGGAGTTCTTGGGCGATCGCGCGAATAGAAGCGATGAGTTTAGGGTCTGGGGTTTGAGGAAAGGGAAAGGTTTCAAAACAGGAGTTATGGGT
>JBBSCL010000381.1:0-4277 GCA_038250345.1 Leptolyngbyales cyanobacterium | reverse complement strand
ACCATCACCGCAGCGAGTGCTTTTTGCATCCAGCTTTGCCAGACAAACACCGCCGCCACGCTAAACGCGATCGCCGGAATTAAGTATCCTGCCAGCAAGTTTGGGTTGCCCAAGTAGCTATACACCCGCGTTGTTTTGGAAAGTGGCGAAGCGGGATCGACCCAGGTTGCCAAGGCTGCCGTGCCAGAAAACCACTGCTGCAACCCGTAGACACTGACTGCTAAGGCTGCTAGCAAATAAACTGTAATCACCCAAGCGCGAATTTTGGGCGATCGCAATACCCGTGCCACCAACGCAAAAAACAGTAGATAAAGCGTGAGCTTTTGCCAACCCACAAACGCCGCCTTTTTCACAGGAGACATTGCCGTTGCGATCGATACGGCTGACCAGTAAAGCAGCACCAGAAAGTGGATCGGCGTGGCAAGGGGAGTCCGGGGTGCGGGGTGCGGAGTGTATTGATCTGATGGAAGGGCTGCTTGTTCGTCTTCCGAGAGAGTTAGCAGAATCCAGTAGGCTCCACAGGCGGCTAAAAGCACCGCAACTAGCTCATTGTTGACGAACGGAGCCAGCGCAAACACCAGCATGACCAGCACTCCGCCGATCGCGTCTGCCCAGCGCATTAGCCTGCTTCCTCGCCGCCACTGCCGCAGCGGACCGACGAGATAGTGGATGTAGCTGGCATTAAGCCATTGCTGAAGCGGCAACGTAGAGAGCGTCAGGGTTTGCCAGACGGAGTTCATAGGGCACTCGCGATCGCGTGAAAGGATTCCTGGTTATTGTACATGGGGATTGCGATCGCAACTCTGCTGATCCACTCAGTCCGTTGTAGGAGGGGATGGATGATAGACCCATCCGTCATCGTGGATAAATTCGGAAATCCGGGAAATCGGCAATATGTGTAGGGAACAGATTTTGGCGTTATTTAGATCTCTTACGAAAGTGCCAATTTAGGAGATTCAAACTATCAGCAACCCATGCCAAAAATCGACTTATGCAAGAAGTCTAATCTTTGCTTCATCCGACTCATGCTCAAACGACTAGCGGTTAAATTGGATGTCAAATGGCTTACCACCCTGCCCAATAGCCCAACTGGAGCAGTCAATATCATCCATGTAGCTCATCCTTTTTGGGGAGGACTAAAAAGTTTGCACCACCTATATTGAATCTATAGACAGTTGCTCAAGTGCAACGACCCGGCGGGGGGCTGCCGGGTTTTTCCTTTGGAATTTTAAACGGCTCTTATGAGTTCGACTAATTGCCCTAAACACCTTAGAACAAACGCAAGCAACTATTCTTCATTCGGAGGACTTTCGGATAGCGTAGTAGGGATTTCAATAATAAATTCTGTTGCGCCTGAGTTTGCACAGTAGCTCAAATTGCCTTTGTGTCTTTCAACAACAATTTGGTAGCTGGTAGCAAGCCCTAAGCCAATTCCTTGTCCCACTGGTTTTGTTGTAAAGAATGGTTCAAATAGATGTTTTTCTACCTCATCTGAAATTCCGATCCCGTTATCTTTAATGCGAATTAGGATATGTTTTGGAATATTTAATTCGGTAGTTATTTGAATCATTGGATTTTCTTGAGCCGGATTAGAGTGGCTAAATTTTTTCTGTAAGGCATCGATCGCATTGGTTAATAAGCTCAAAAACACCTGATTCATTTCGCTTGAATGGCAGGTTACTAAGGGCAAATCACCATAATTTTTAATAATTTCTATCTCTGGCATGGTAGATTTTTCAGCGAAGCGATGATGCAGTAGCAACAAAGTGCTATCCAAGCATTCATGAATGTCTGTTGGTTTAATATCTGATTCTCCTAATCGAGAGAATATCCGTAATGCCAGAACAATTGAGCTAATGCGATCAACGCCTGTTCGCATCGATCGCATCATATTTTGCAAATCAGAAACCAAAAAATCTAGCTCAGCTTCTTCGACCAAAATTTTGATTGCTGAACTGGGTTCTGGATATTCTTTTTGATAGGCATCAATTAATTCAAGCAACGTTTGAATAGAGTCATGGGCAGGTTTAAGATTCCCTGCAATGAAGCTAACCGGATTATTAATTTCGTGACAAACGCCTGCAACCAGTTGCCCTAAACCCGATAATTTTTCTTTGCGAAGCAGTTGAGCTTGCATTTGCTTTAGGCTTTCTAATGCCTTTTCAAGCTGGCTATTTTTTAGATATAGTTGAGATTGTAGGACTTGAATTTGAAGATGAGTTTGAATTCGCACCAAAACTTCTTCAAACTGAAAAGGCTTTGAGATAAAGTCAACGCCTCCTACCTGAAACGCTTTTACTTTATCCACTACATCGTTTAATGCACTCAAAAAAATAACAGGAACTGAAGCAGTCGCTTCGTTTTGTTTAAGTTGCTCACAAGTTTCATAGCCATTCATTTGAGGCATGTTGATATCTAACAGAATCAAATCGGGCGTAGTGACTTGAGCCGCAGTTAGCGCCATTTTTCCACTCAAGGCTTTCCGAACTTGATAGCCTTGATCTGCCAGCATAGTCGATAGAAATCGAATATTTTCTGGAGTATCGTCAACAATCAAAATGTCAAAATTCTGAGATTCGACTAAATTTTTGTTAGAGTCCATAGCTAACTTTCAAGGATGTGAGGGTCTGTATTGATAGTGTATGAAATATAGGGATGACCAAGAAAGTTGCGATCGCTGATTTAATCAAGCTTCAGGCGTTTCCAGCAGCAGCAGAATTTGATCAAAATCGAAGTTTGAAGCTAATTGGGCGATCGCGGTCTTTAATCCAATTTGTTCGCTAGCGATCTCCTCCAAAAGGTCTGGAATTAGTGCGTCATTTCCTTCTAGGGCGGAGCGCCTCAGTTGCTTTTTCCAATCTTCTGGCATTTGGGCAAGCCCTTTCTGGAGGCTGCTTTTGGATAGCTGCACATTACCTTCCCCGCTGACCTGTTGAGCATCAGTGACCGCCTCATAGAGATACTGTAACCCCAAATGCTGACCGATTTTTTCAAACAGTTCTTGCTGTTCAAAGGGTTTACAAATAAAATCATCGCAGCCAACGGCAAAAAAAGTTTGGCGTTGATTGGCAAAGGCACTGGCAGTTAGGGCAATTATCACTGTGTTTTGCCCTTGTGGCTCGGCTTTAATCAGCCGGGTTGCATCTAATCCATCTAAGATTGGCATCCGCAGATCCATCAAAATTAAATGGGGGTGCCAATCTCGCCAAATGGCGATCGCCTCTGCTCCATTCACCGCTTCTCGTAGCTCAAAGCCCTCCATGGTCAATATTTTTGATAGCAATAGCCGATTGGTCACATTATCTTCTGCAATTAAAATTCGATAGGTGGGTTGGTTGGGGGCTAGCCCGATCACTGGCTGGTGAATGGCTGTTCGGGGTTGAATTGAGCCGGGTTCAGCACAGCGTATAAGAATGTCAAAACTAAACTCGCTGCCTTGATCAAGCTGACTAGCGACCGTGATTTCTCCGCCCATCAAGCCCACAAATTTTTGGCTAATGGCTAGCCCTAATCCAGTTCCTTCGGTCGATCTCATCCCTACACTCGTTTGTTCAAAAGGCTTAAAGAGCTTGTGGATTTCATCGGCGGCAATGCCTGCCCCAGTATCTTCAACCTCAAAATGCAGCAACGGGCAGTTTAGCGGGGGTTCTGCAATCGCATCGTAACTTGCTTGACCGATCAGACCAGTTCGCACAGTAATAGTGCCGTGGCTGGTAAATTTAACTGCATTGCTTAATAAATTCAGCAAGATTTGGCGCAGCTTATTTTCATCCGCAATCACGTACTGCGGGAGATTTTCTGAGCGTTCAAAGACCAGTTGCAATCCTTTAAGTTTTGCTCTTAGCCGAAATATTTCCTCCAAACTGTCTAGCAGCGAATACAAGTCGAAATTGTTTTCGCTGAGAGAGATTCGCCCCGCTTCAATTTTGGACATTTCAAGCACATCATTGATCAGCTTGAGTAGATGACCACCGCTGCGATTGATGATGCTGACCTGTTCTTGATGAGGGGAGAGTAAAGAGCGATCGCGCGCCATTAGCTGAGTGAAGCCCAAAATGGCATTCAGCGGGGTGCGAAGTTCATGGCTCATATTTGCCAAAAACTCACTTTTAGCGCGATTGGCGGCATCGGCGCGGTCTTTCGCATGTAGAAGCTCGGTTGCCTGCTGTTGCGTTTGGCTCAACAACTCAGATTGTTGAACGGCGACCCCTAACTGAGTGCCCACTTGGGCGGCGATTTGAATTTCAGACTCTACCCACTGGCGAGGATTAGCGTTT
>JBBSCL010000380.1:0-4277 GCA_038250345.1 Leptolyngbyales cyanobacterium | reverse complement strand
TTTGATGCTGTGGGAAGGGATGCTATTTAGCGATGTGGAGCAAAAGTATCCCACTGAGTACGAGCAGTGGAAGACTTGTCCTGACGAAATGCGAATGCTGATTCCGCAGAAAAACGGCGGGACGGAGGAATATTTTCCAGTCGTGGAGTTATTCGATCGCGCCCAGCAATTTTGGCAAGAGTTTCTGCCCAATCATGCTAATCAAACGGTGCTGCTTGTTGCCCATAGTGGGATTAATCGGGCGTTAATTGGCACGGCGATCGGGCTAGATGCCAGTGGCTATCAGACCGTGCATCAGTCCAATTGCGGTATCAGTGTGCTTAATTTTGCTGGAGGCTGGGGCGATTTGGTGCAGGTGGAATCGCTGAACCAAACCGCGCATTTAGGCGAACCGCTTCCTAACCCAAAGAAAGGCTATCAAACTCGGCTGCTGCTGGTGCGTCATGGCGAAACCGAGTGGAACCGCCAGAAGCGCTTTCAAGGACAGATCGATGTGCCGCTGAATGAGAATGGGCGATCGCAGTCTAACCAAGCCGCAGAATTTCTTAAAGCCATTCCTATTGATCATGCGATCACCAGCCCGATGCTGCGCCCCAAGGAAACCGCAGAGATCATCTTGCAACATCATCCGGATGTGACGTTGAACTTTGAGGACAATCTAAAAGAAATTAGCCATGGATTGTGGGAGGGCAAGCTAGAAGCCGACATTGAGCAAGAGTTCTCTGGAGAACTAGAGCGCTGGCAGCAGACCCCAGAAACCGTACAAATGCCAGAGGGGGAAAACCTTCAGCAAGTATGGGATCGCGCCACAACTGCCTGGAATGCGATCGTTCAAACTGCAATAAATCAACCTAAACCGGGGACTACCCTCGTCGTTGCCCATGATGCCGTCAACAAAGCGATTCTTTGCTATGTGTTGGGCTTGCCTCCCGATCGCTTCTGGAGCTTTAAGCAAGGTAATGGAGCCGTTAGCGTGATTGACTATGCAGCGGATCAACCGCCGGTGATGATGGCGATGAACATCACGGCACATTTAGACGGCGGGGTGTTGGATAAAACCGCAGCGGGAGCTTTATAGAGTGTTGAGGGATGAATGAGCTTCTAAAACAAGTGCGAGTGCTTGATCCGAGTTCACAGACGGATCGGGTTGCCGATGTTTTAATTACGGATGGCATTGTGACGGCGGTGGAAGACGCGATCGCCGATTATCCGTCCAACTCGACGATTTACGAGGGGTCTGGATTGATCTTGGCACCCGGACTCGTTGATCTCTATAGTCATTCTGGCGAACCCGGTTTTGAAGAGCGTGAAACCCTGAAATCTTTGAAGCGGGCGGCGGCGGCAGGCGGTTTCACTCGTGTTACCATCTTGCCCGACACCGATCCTGCTCTAGACAATCTCGCTAGCCTTGCATGGCTGCACGATCAGTCTAAGGCTATAAGTCCTAACTCTATTCCCTCATTACAGCCGTGGGCAGCGCTGACTCTAGAGGTTAAGGGGCAACAAATCACTGAATTAGCAGAACTGGCAACGGCAAATATTGCGGGTTTTGCCGATGGAAAGCCGCTGCAATTGATCATGGTGCGCCGCTTGTTGGAATATCTGCATCCATTCGGTAAGCCTGTGATGCTGTGGGCATGGGATAGAGAATTGGTAGGCAATGGGGTGATGCGTGAGGGATTGGATTCCATGCGGATCGGGCTACCCGGCATCCCGGCGATCGCTGAAACTGCGGCTCTGGCTGCCCTCCTGGAATGCATCGAAGCAATCGGCACGCCAGTACATTTGATGCGAATTTCGACAGCGCGGAGTGTGGAGTTAATCCGCAATGCCAAAGAGCGGGGCTTGCCGATTACTGCCAGCACGTCGTGGATGCATTTATTGCTGAATACTCAAATGATTGCCAGCTATGACCCCAATTTGCGACTCAATCCGCCCTTGGGCACTCCAGCCGATCAAGCGGCATTAATTGACGCGGTGCAGCAAGGTGTAATTGACGCGATCGCAATTGATCACACTCCCTACACCTATGAAGAGAAGACAGTGCCTTTTGCCGAAGCGCCTCCGGGGGCGATCGGGCTAGAATTAGCGCTACCATTACTGTGGCATCGGTTTGTTGCGTCCGGTTTATGGACGGCGATCGAACTTTGGTCAGCCTTAAGTACTCGTCCGGCGATTTGCTTACAACAACAGCCCCCAGCGATCGCGAACGGTCAACCCGCAGAAATGATTTTGTTTAATCCCCAGCAGTGTTGGATTGCAAAGGCTGCTTCGCTAAAATCATCCGCCTCAAATACCTTTTGGTTAAATCAAGACATTCAAGGTCAAGTCATTAAAATCTGGTGCTAAAAGATAAACAGACAATCGAAAGTAACCTCTAATGAAGCATCTGCCAGCCTTAGAAGATTTTTTGTAAAGTAGAAAATATATTGACCGCATTATAGAATTCGTTCGTTTCCGTATTACTGATATATAAGATTTATATAAAGTGAAGCGGTTATCATAGGTCTACCTAGAATAGTGTCAGGTATTCCTCAAATCGCTCGGCAAGGGGCACCCCTTTTTTCAAGAAAGGGATCTAGCAACCAAACAGTTGTTAGAAATTCTACAGATTACCAGCGAGTTTATTCAGGAATAAGTGAGTGGCACGGCATGAAAGAAACTAGCGTAGGAAATCACAGACGGTTGCTGCTAATTGATGATGACCCTAACCTAATTTTGTTGGTTAAGGACTATTTGGAGTTTCGGGGTTACGAAGTAATTACCGCAGAAAATGGTCGTGAAGCTCTAGAAGTTTTGGAGCAAGAGACCCCAGACATGATTATTTGCGATGTGATGATGCCCGAAATGGATGGCTATTCTCTGGTGCGTCATGTGCGCGAAGATCCTCGCACTAGCTGGATTCCAGTTCTTTTCTTATCGGCAAAAGGGCAAAGCCAAGACCGGGTGAAAGGGCTAAATACTGGAGCCGATGTGTATATGGTCAAGCCGTTTGAGCCAGAAGAGTTGGTTGCCCAAGTTGAATCTTCGTTAAAACAGGCAACGCGAATGTCTGAGCGTCCGGGTAGAGGGAATGAATCAACTCCCAAAATTCAGGTGCCTTTTGATGTGGAACTCACACCCACTGAGCTAAAGGTGGTTCAATTTGTGGCGCGGGGGATGGCAAACCGCGAAATTGCGGATCAACTTAGCGTCAGCCAACGAACGATTGAAAGCCATGTCAGCAATATGCTAGGGAAGACTGGATTGCACAATCGCACAGAGTTAGCTCGTTGGGCGATCGAAAACAACATGGCGTAGCTTTAACTCAATCCTATGCAAATACTTGGTGCAGGAATCTCGTTATTTCTGCCCAGGCAGCGTCGGTCGCAACCGGATCAAAGCGATCGCCATCATAGCGCATAAACGTATGGTTTGCTTCGTATAGAGATGTTGTGTGCGGTACTTCCGTTCTCACCAATTCCTGGATAATTCGGCTGCGTCCTGCTTCAGGAATGTGCGGATCTAAAGTGCCAAACAACAGGAATAGTTCACCCTTCAACTCTGCCACGCGCTCTAAAGTATCTGCCCTGCCTTTGCCCAACTTGCCGCTATGAATGCCTGTAGGATAGCAGCACACTGCTGCCTTCACAGTTTTGTCAAAAGCGGCTCGGAAAGCTAAATGTCCGCCGATGCAAAAGCCCATCGTGCCGATTTTGTTGGGCATCACCGTTTCATCTTTTTTGAGGAAATCTAAAACTGCCTCTGCGTCAGCATCGTAATCTGCGATCGCCGTTTGGCTAGCGTTGTCATTTCCCCGCAGTCGCCCCAAGTCATCCGGCGCGATCGCGGCTCCAATCGGTTCTAGGCGATGAAAAATTTCGGGTGCTGCCACCACATAGCCATATCCTGCAAGGCGATCGGCAAGGCGAATAATCGGGCTGCCTAGTTGTTGACAACTCCCACGGCTAAAGCCAGTGGGATTCTTTCAGACAAGAGTAAGACTTAGGTGCTACCCATAGTTTCACTCTGCTTACGGTGGTCAAACACCGTCTACCCAGTCTGCTTAGGTCGATGCCTAAGTTTCCGGCTACCTTGCGTAGAATATTGGCTGAGCCATTTAAATCGGCATTTACCAACCAACCCTCTTTCGAGCAATACAGACCGCGCTTGCTTCTTTTCCCTGATGCTTTCCACCCGTCAGGCTTGCAGCCATGTTCAGGTAGGGAGTCTCCATCCAGGTAGGAAGCTGCTGATGTGTTTGCTTCTTCTGTTTGCACGACTCGAAAACCGTACAG
>JBBSCL010000379.1:0-4282 GCA_038250345.1 Leptolyngbyales cyanobacterium | reverse complement strand
CACCTACAACCAGACGGCAGGACGGGATCTTTTCAACATCGATAACGCGGGACAGTCCAACAAATTTGGTGGATCGTGAGCATGAAGCAACCGGGCGAACAACAAGCCGATCGCGACATCTTTAACATCGACAATAAAGGCACCGTCACGGTCATCAATCAGCCATTACCGACGCGATCGCGCAGTGAAATCCTATTGCTGAAAAAGGTAAAGGATGCAGTGCTCCTGCGGCTGGAGCAATCGCTGCACAGTGCCGTGTTTATTCATCTCGGCAAGCAATCTCAACCACAACGGGTAAGGCGACTATTAGATGCAGAGGTCAAAATTGGCTCCAAGCCACCCGAAGCGTTGCCAGCAGAGACAACCATTTTGGAGGCGTTCGATCGCCGAGATATTGCAGGCAAGCTTTTGATTCTGGGTGAGCCTGGGGCAGGCAAAACGACAACTATGCTGGATTTGGCAAAGGCACTGTGCGATCGAGCCGAGCAAGACGCGACTGCACCCATCCCAGTGCTGTTAGACCTGTCGCGGTGGAAAGACCCGAAGCAGACGATAACCACTTGGTTAGTAGAAGAGCTGAAGTCAAACTATCCTGTATCTCGGAGCACTGCCAAGAAGTGCCTGAAAGCCAAACAACTGTTGCCACTGTTGGATGGGCTAGATGAAGTGAAGCCAGAACATCAAAAATTATGTGTGGAAGCGATTAACCAGTGGTTACAGTCAGACGCTTGTCCATCATCTTTGGTGATATGCAGCCGTTGGGAGGAGTACGAGGAAATTGTTTATGATTACGGACAAGAAAAAGTAAATGAGCAAAAGGAAGAGCTTCGACTTCAATTAAACGGAGCAATTCAACTACAGAAACTAACAAATGACCAGCTTCAAAGGTACTTCATACAACTAGGGCGAAGAGATATATGGGAGACTCTGAAAAGAAATTTTAGTCTCTACCATTTAGTGAAAAATCCTTTTTGGTTAAGTATTGTAATTTTATCCGAAAAAGAGTTGCCAGTTGAGTTTCTCAATCAGGAAGTATTCCATGAGTCTCAATTTGAAAGCTTGCTAAATAATTTTGTCAAACGAATGCTAATCAGAGAAATTCAGCACCGAGTATACACAAAGCAGAAGATGCCGACAGGATGTCAGACTCAAAGCTGGCTAGCAGTCCTAGCACAGAGAATGGAAGAGGATTTCAAGACCGATTTTTTAATTGAAGAGATAGCGCCTTATTGGTTAGATAATCAGAAAGATAGTTTCGCTTATCAACCGCTTAACTGTTTATTAATAGGACTGTTCTTAGCATTTTTCTCTGGTTTGATTCTGCTCAATTTTTTTAATATCTATATTGTGTTTTTAGGCATTTTCTTGAGTTTAGTGGTTGGAATACTCATAGGAGCCAAAATTGATTCTGATGAACCAGTCAGAGTCGTAGAAGCTCTAAAGTGGTCTTGGAAAAATTCTTACGAAGGTTTTATTGAAGGTTTAAAGAGTGGAATCGACATAATAACAACAAGGCATTTCTATTATCGATCTGGACTGATATGGAGAATTTTTTTAATAACTGTAGGACTGCTACTTGGATTAGCATCTGGAGTACTGAGTGCATTAAGGCATGGTTTAATAGCTGCTTCAGAAGTAGAAAGAAAGGCATCTCCAAATCAAGGAATCCGGAAATCAGCAGAAAACTTCGCTAATGTTGTATTGATCTGGTCTTCAATAGGTGGATTGAATTTTGGAGTAGTTGGTCATCTAATTTTTAGTTCAATACACGGTCTAATTTGTGGATTATTGATTGGAATACTGGTTGGAATGACAATAGGGCTATTTATAGGTTTGGAAAGAGGGGGGAAAGCCTGTATTCAGCATCTCTCGCTAAGAATAATACTTTTTATAAATGGATCTATTCCTTGGGACTATGCCCGCTTCCTTAACTACTGCACTGATGAGCGCCTCTTCCTCCAACGCGTCGGTGGACGCTATCGGTTTAGGCACAAGTATTTGCAGGAGCATTTTGCGAAGATGGGGGAGTTGGGAGTGGAAAGTGGGATGGGTGAAGGAACCGTTAGAATCAATGAAGACGGTTGATGAGGTTCGGCAACAGCTTTGCGAAGGGCAATTTCCCTTTAGTCGCCATGCATTCAAGCGAGCCATTGAGCGTAACATCAGTGAGCAGGAAATTAGAGAAGCTGGCTGGAATGCAGTCAGTATTGAAGCGTATCCAGATGATAAATATTCACCGAGTTGTCTACTTCTAGGTTTTACAGCAGCGAATCGACCACTCCACATACAGGTATCTCTCGCTCAATCAGCTCTCGTTAGAATCATCACACTTTACGAACCGAATGATAGTGAGTGGATCAACTATGCCCAAAGGAGATAACCATGTTTCAATGCGATAGTTGTAGAGCGACTGAAGCGCACGACGAATACGTTAGCGAAGTCTTTCAAATTTACGGCAAACCTATTCTGGTGGAAAATATTCCTGCAATTGTGTGTTCTCGCTGTGGTGAAGCAACCTTCAGCAGAGAAACCACTGAAAAGATTCGGCAAATGCTACACGGAAATGATCAACCAACACGAGCAATCAGTGTCGATGTCTATGCGTTCAAATAGATGCGTTCATCACTAAAACAACGCCCGCTTCCTCGACTAAGCCACCGTTCACGAAGTGTGTGCAAAGCACGTATCGTCTCCTGATTCAGCGCGTCGGTGGGCGCTATCGGTTTATCCACAAGTCCTTGCAGGAGCCTTTTGCGAAGATGGGGAAGTAGGGAGTGGGGAGTAGGGAATCGGACAGATACAGTAGAACAAGACGTAGAATCAATCAAGGCGTAGGTCTCCAGAATCATGAATACACAACTGGTTGAATCCTTAGTTCAAGTGATTTTTTCGCTCTCGTCAGACGAACGGGCGTTACTCGAAGACAGGCTCTTTGGAAATTTGCCCTATCCCTCCGCCCAAGAACTGGCTCACTTAACTGAGCAGGGAAAGGTCTTCGAGTTTCTCAACGATGAACCCGACCTTTACATACTCGCTGATGGTGAACCCGTCGCATGGGACTAAGTAGGGGTGTAGGGCGTAAGAAGCACGAACGTTAGAAAGCTCAGGCTAGACTAATCTATAGTCCTAAAGCGAGGAAGGATTGCAATGCAAGTGAAAGATTTGACCACTGAAGAACTCAAAGCATTGATTCGCGAAACGGTAATGGAGACGCTAGAAGACCTGTTTGACGATCCTGACGAAGGAAAGGAAATTCGACCAGACATTAAGTATCAACTGCTTGAGTCCCGTCAACGCAGAGTAGCAGGAGAGCGGGGGATTCCGGCTGAGGAAGTCGCTAAACGCTTTGGTCTTACTTGGGAATGAGTTACTCAGTCGAATTTGAACTTACAGCCATCAATGATCTTGATGCACTTGACCAGACTGTCCGCGATCGCATCATTAACAAAATCAACTGGTTATCGAAAAACTTTGATCAGATAACCCCTCAAGCGTTGACAGGCAATCTAGCAGGCTTTTTCAAGCTCAGAGTCGGTGACTATCGCGTTCTCTACGACCACAGCCGGGGAGATCAGATCATCGCCATCATTCGAGTGAAGCATCGTAGAAGCGTGTACACATAAGCTGTGAAGTCTGATAGCGCTGCCTAAAAGGACTCTATTTTCACCTGTTTCTGGGCTACAGCACAGAATGTCTCTTCTTTCAGCGGGCGAGTGGCGGTTATCGGTTCATGCACAAGTCTTTGCAGGAGCATTTTGCCAACATGGGGAAGTGGGGAGTAGGGTAGAAAGAAACCATGAAAGAGTCAGCGAGGATGGTTGCTCCTATGGATTCAGCAGTCAACACAACGAATATTCAGCATCACATTGAGAGCTACCTGGAACAGCTCTCGCCAGCGCGTCTTCAAATCGCTGCCGATTTTTTAGCAGCGTTAGCCGAAAAAGACAGCGAAGAAGCCACTCAGGAATTGCTCGACATACCAGAGTTCATCGAATCGTTTGAAAAAGGCAAACAGGATATTGTCGAAGGACGCATAACCGATTGGAGAACAATTCGTTCTAATGGATGAAGTCGTTTTGTCGCAGGAAGCGCAGCGAATTTATGCTTCAGCAGAGTTAGCGTTAGCCAAAAAGATTGCACACTGCCTGGAACAACTTCAACAAACTCCCCGCACCCATCCAAACATTAAAGCCTTGAAAGGGAGATTTGCCGGACACTACCGCTACCGCATAGGCGACTACCGCCTGGTTTACTCGCTTGATGATGCCGCAAAGCGAGCGCT
>JBBSCL010000378.1:0-4283 GCA_038250345.1 Leptolyngbyales cyanobacterium | reverse complement strand
TGCGCCCTGTTTTGAAGTCGGTTGGTTTAACACTGCTGCTGGTTTGCTCGACTACTATGGCTCTCTGCGTTCCTGCCACCTTGCGATCGCCCGTCTTGGCACAATCTACCACAACGCAAGATCGCAAGGTGGAGGGCGATCATCTCTTTGAACAAGGCACGAAACAGCTTGAACAGAACCAGAATGAAGGGGCGATCGCGTCCTTCCAAAAGGCGCTGACAATCTATCAGGAACTGAAAGAACGGCAAAAGGAAGGCCAGACGCTGAAGGCGATCGGGAATGCTTATAGAAATCTGAACGACCATGCCAAATCTATTGAGTATCAACAGCAAGCCCTAGCCATTGCCCGCGAAATTAAAGACCCTGATTTAGAGTCACGGACGTTAAATAATATTGGTCTTGCCTATCGGCTGATGGGGAAAGCGGAGCAGGGATTACCCTATCTTCAGGAAGCAATTTCTGTTGCACGTCGTAACCAAAACCGCTTCATGGAAGTAGTAGCGATCAGCAATTTAGGGCATAGCTATGCTGACTTGAACAAATATCAAGAAGCAATTTTGCAGTATGAGCAATCCTTAGAAATTAACCACCGCTTTCTCAACAATTCGGAACAAGAAATACGCATATTAGTTGACCTGTCAGACGCGCATCAGGCACTGAAAAACTACTCAAAAATGCTTCAACCTATAGAAAGAGCAGTTGAGCTTTCTAGGAAGCTGCCAAATCGTTTAGCATTACTCAGTGGTCTTAAGCTTTTGGGAGCAAAGTACGCGATCGTATCAGCTAAACTACTTGAGGCTAATGTTGGTGATTCAGCCTATCGAAATGACCCAAACTCACTAACAAAGCAGTTGGCTCGACGCGCAGCTCAAGCGATGCAAGAAGCATTAAACCTTTCTAAAGTACTTAAACAGTCGAGTAAATCTGAAGTAGAGCTTTACGTTTTTATCGCAGGTACATATAACTTAATAGGAGACAACGTTGAAGCGATAAAGCTTTATGAGCAAGCATTACAGTTTTCTCATCAGTTCAATGACACAAAGCCCTTGCAACTGAATATTTTGAGCCAAATCATGCTCAGTAAAAATATCCTTAGCTCTGAACACATGAAGCAAAAAAAATACAAATCTAGTCTTGCCTTATCTAACCAAACTTTAGGGCTAGTTCCACAAGCATTACGTCTTGCCAAAGAACTTAATGTTCCCAACGAGCAAAAGAAAATCCTGGAAGTGCAAAATGATGCTCGTTATCTTATTGCAAGCGCATACAGTGAGTTAAGAGAATTTAAAAGCGCGGAAGAAGCAGCTAAATTAGCTATAAATCTCGCGAAAGCATCTAAAGACCTTAACTCTGAAAATATAGCTTTAAACGTGTTAGCCGGAGTTTATATATCACGAGGCGAATATCAGAAATCTTTTGAAATTTACCAGCAGAACTTAAAAATCTCTCGGCAGCTCAGTCCATTAAACGAGGCATTGTCTCTCAGCAGTTTTGCCACAGCCTACAATCAATTTGGGGACACCCAAACTGCAATCGAGCTAACTCAGCAGGCACTCAGTAAATATCAGACCATTAATCTTGGACAAGTTTACTCCGATCTCTATCCCATCTTTTGGTCTAGTTATTGTTTTGGGTTTCGGTTTCTCAGCTTCCAGTATGAGCAACTGGGAGAATTTGACAAGGCATTAGCATCAGCCCAACAGAGGCTCAAACTTTCCCGTACTTCTGGAATTCCTGTAGAGGAGGCGATTGCACTGATTGATCTGGGGGAATTTTACACCCGACGCAATCAGTTACCGTTGGCGCTAGAAACAATTCAGCAGGCTGAAAAATTGCTAACAACCATCAAAACCTCTGTCGTTCTGACCGGAGAAGACTTAAAACTGAAAATTCTTTTGGCACTGACGGAAATATATACAGTCCAAGGAGACTACATCAAAGCTTGGGAAACTGCTCAACAAGGATTGAAGATTGCCCGTCAGAGTCTTGATCATGAGCCGGAGATTTATGCTCTAGATAAGATACGTAACCTTTATGCTGCTCAGGGCAACGTGGCAAAGGAGTTGGAAACCCTTAGCCAAATCGTGATGCTTAGTAAACAACTACCCAATGCCGCAATCCGCTCCTCAGCTTTAAGAGAACCTGCTTTGACCTATGCAACTCTGGGTGATTATAAAACCAGTCGTGAGTTACTCCAGCAATCACTCACCGAGGCAGAAAAAAGCCAAGTCCCAAGCTATATAGCAGGGTCATTGGGACAGCTTGCCCAACTTATACTGTTTCAAGGCAATCCTAAAGAAGCTGTGGCGTTAGCAGAAAAGGCGTTAGATGCGACCCAAAGACGTAGATCAATTGATGATGTAGCGCCTCTTCAGATAGCCGCTTTGGGCTACAGCGAACTCGGCAATGAAACAATGGCAATGGCATCCGTCCAAGCTAGCTTAAAAATTGGACAACAACTTCAGCAACCCGTGATCCAAAAGGGAGGATTGACGATTCTTGGCAGTCTGCATCACAGATTTGGCAGGTTTCAAGAGGCGATCTCCGCCTATCAATCGGCTCTTGCTGCTCAACCCAACCCCAACAATGTCGAAATTTACGCTGGATTGGCGCGGGTCTATACGAGCCTCAACCAGTCAGCTACTGCGATCGCCTTCTACAAACAAGCTATCAATGGGATTGAACAAAAACGGCAAAACCTCCAGGGGCTTTCTTTTGATCTAAAAAAGTCTTTTCTCGATGCTCGCTTTGGCATCTTGGATGTCAAAACGGCTGATATTTACCGTCAACTGGCTGACCTGCTGATTTCTCAGGGGCGGCTCGGCGAAGCCGAAAATGTTTTGGCATTGCTAAAAGAGCAGGAAATTAAAGACTTTACCCAACCGACCCGCAGCCAGGAAAAGCCACCAGAAGTTGCACTGAATGAATTAGAAGCAGCCTTGATTGCAAAGCATACTAGCTTGATCGCCTTTAGTCAGAAACTTAGAGATTGTGGCACTCAAGCCAGTGAAACGTGTCGGCAATTGAGGCAAGAGTTAAAACAACAGATGCTCGCATTTAATGCAGCAATCGTTCCCACCGAGAAGGCAGTCAAAGGGCGCTGTCACCAGGCAGACGAAGAGAACTGTGTGTTGAGCAACAGCGATCGCTTCCGCCAGGGTGCCCAAGCCATCATCCAAAAGCAACCCGGCACACTTGTCATTTCTCCCCTGGTGCTAGAAAACAAGGTCTGGATTCTCGTTGCAGCAGACGGCAACCTTCTGACCCGCTTTGAAGCGAAGGTCGATCGCCGCACTTTAGGCAACCTCGTCCTCAAACTCCGCCAGCATTTAGAAGACCGCAACTCTAACGTCAAAGAGTTACAAACACTCAGCCATCAACTGTATCAACAGCTAGTTGAACCGATTGAAACTAAAATCATTGCCAAAGAGCAGCGACCAGACCGCAAAATCACCAATCTTGTTTTCGCGCTCGATCGCGTCACCCGCTACATCCCAATGGGCGTGTTGTTCGATGGCAAACAATACCTGGCTGAAAAATACACCATTTCTACTGTGCTTTCCCCCGAAGCCCCTGAGAATGTGCAGGGTTCCTTACCCAAAACAGTCGATGCCACTTCCGTGTTGGCAATGGGCGTTTCTCAAGCCACAGAAGGCTTTCCAGCACTCCAAAACGTGCCCCAGGAACTGGCGGCGATCGTGCGGCAAACGGGCATTTACCCTGGCGAAAAAGTGCTCGATCGCCAATTCACCCGTCAAAGTCTGGAGGAAAAATTGCCTGGGCACCAGATCCTGCATATTGCCACTCATGGCGAGTTTGTGTCTCAGAAGAACGCTTCCTTTTTGCTGTTGGGAGATGGCAAGTTTCCGATCGCTGAAATTCGGACGTTAGGACCCTACCTGCAAGATGTCAATTTAGTTGTGCTGTCGGCTTGTCAGACTGCACTGGGTAGCCCCGAAGATGAAGGGATTGAAATTCCCGGCGTGAGTTCTTATTTTCTCAACAATGGTGCGAAGTCGGTAATGGCTTCGCTCTGGTCAGTTGATGATGCCAGCACCAGTTTGATCATGCAGCAATTTTACAAAAACCTGTCCACTCGCTCTAAAGCCGAGGCATTGCGTGAAGTGCAGCAGCAATTCATTACAGGTCAACTCACCGCCAAAGATGCGCCGAGTCGAGCCACCCTGATTGTCAAAGGTAGTCCACAAACGCGCCAAAACGCCAGCAGTGACTTTACCCATCCCTTTTACTGGGCACCGTTTATTCTCATTGGCAATGGCTTG
>JBBSCL010000377.1:0-4290 GCA_038250345.1 Leptolyngbyales cyanobacterium | reverse complement strand
TTTAACTCTGCCAAACCCAGGTAGCGAATGCCCACGGGCGAAATCTCAAAGCGGCAGGGCAGCACTGTTACACCCAACGCGATCGCCTCTCGAAACAGCTTGCCGTAGGTTGGATCACCGCGATCGCCAGGGGCAAAATAGGGGCAGTCTGCCCGATTAATGAAATACAGCATCACCGGAACAGCATCGGGCAGCAGTGCCATCAGTTCCTTCAGGTGCTTTTGTCCGCGAGTCGTCACCGTATCGGGAAACAAAACCAACTCGCCTTGCGCCCAAGTGGTGCTTTTCACCTCAACATAGATCGGCTTATCAGCACCCGCCAGCAAAAAATCGATGCGGCTTTTTTTATCTTGTCCATAGGGCACTTCCCCCCGAATCTCGCTGTAGTCGCCCAGTTTAGGGATCAGCTTATTGACCAACGCCAATTGGGTAACCCGGTTCGGCAAATTGGTATTCACACCCACCCAAGTAGGCTGATTGTCATACACCTCAATCATTTCCAGGGTGTAGCGCAGTTTTCGGGTAGGGCTATTGCTTTCAGAGACATACACTGGACTGCCCACGGTGGAAACGCCCGTCATCGGTCCCGTATTGGGGCAATGTGCCGTCACCACTTCACCAGAAACCAGTTCTACATCGGCAAAAAAACGTTTGTAGCGTTTAACCAGCTTGCCAGCCAACAGCGGCGGATAGTGATAAAGATAATCAGTCATTTTAGGTTTCACAGCGGCGATCGCATCCAACCTTATCAATCAACAGCCGCGATCGCACAAGCAACATACCATTGATTCCAGCCAAGGCAAGTTGGCTGGGGAAAAAACTAAACCACTGTCTCTGGTTAAAGAAAGATTGAGGACTAATGTTTTAGTTCCGCGCTGTCCTAACTCTCCTTAAATGCTCTTGTTCCAGTACTCTAAACCAGTCAAAATTATATCTTCTAACCATGGCTTAAAACGTCCTATTAAATTCTCTTCTTCGTCTGCATAAGAGAACTGGAATGGAGAATCTGTCAAAGACTGAATATCACTAATATTGCGTTCACCTTCGTCAGAATCATCCCTATGGTAAGCGCACGCACTACATACCAGTAATCCTCGATATTCATGCCCTAGAACATGAAATGAAAGAAGAAGCGTTGTTGATGTTTCTACATTAATAACTAATTGAATCCAAGTGTGGTAGTTCCGAAGATTGGCAAAGTACCCTAACTGTTTAGCTGTTTCCACCACTTGGTAGCGATGATAATATGAACGAGGATCTCCAACACGGGCAGGAATCGTAAAAACTTGCGCGTCATCTACAAGATTCTGGACAGATAATTTAATTTCATCAGCAACGTCTTGTAAGCTCTTAGAAGCTATATCAAATAAATTTGAGGCAAAACTTTCAGCCTTCTTGCATCGTTTATGGATAGATGCTGATTGATTTAGTTTTAGTTTTTCAGTGATAGAAGAAAGAATGACTTGAGTTTGTCGTCCCTCTGATAAAACTTGTTCTGATAAACCAAGACTTCTTAGGAAAGCTTGCTTTTGACTCTTAGCAAAAAGATTAATTAAACTGGATAGATTGCCTTGATCCGCTTCTTCCAAAGCTGCGATATACACTGCTCGATCATCACGAGTAAGAACCAAAGGAAACCAACTAGCTTGGATAAATACTAAACTAGCCAAACAACGAGCAACACGACCATTCCCGTCTTGAAATGGATGAACTTGTGTAAATCGATGATGCAACCATGCAGATTCAATCTCAGGAGGAACTTTTTGATCACGATGCTGACAATGTAATGCAATCAATCTATCCATCTCGGACGCAACCTGCTCAGGAGGACAATACTCATGAACAGAACCGTCTGGTCGCAGAGGGTTGTTAGCCTGACGTTTCCAGTCACCTTTTATTAAAGAAACACGAAATATTTTTTCTGTAATTGGGTCTAGGGCTTCTGTACTGTCTTGACTCTGAGTTAAATGTTGATGTAACTGCTTTACATAGGAAGTTGATAGTGTTCTTTGTCCACCCACAAAATCAAACAATCCTTCAATTACAGCCTCTTGGTCTTTAATCAGAGAAACCACCTGTTTGACCGGACGATCTGTAGCCCCATGAGGAATTAACGCCTCATTGATTCCCTGCTCAATCAGCAAACGAGTGATGCCGCGATCTATTATGTACAAACGCTCAATTATTCCAGTTTCAATTGCTATTTCCCTATATAGCTTCTCGTTGAAAGTTTGAAATTCACCAGATTGACGCAGACGATCTGTTTGCTCGTTCCAAACAGTTACTAGAGGCGGCAATTCAGAACTTGCCAAATCTTGCCAGTCTAAGGGTAAGTCTTCTATCGGTTGCCACAACATAACCATTTGCCCACATCAATACTCAAAAGATATTTTACCAACGTTGAATATACGCTGTTCTCTGAATGGTCGTGAGTTTACCTATCACCATTCCAACTCGCGATCGCACCCCGAGATCGGCGTTGCCAGTCTTTCCCGAATTGATTCCCGCATTTCCGGCACCGAGAGACGGTATGAACCTTTCAGGATGCTTTTTGCAGATTGTCAAGAGTTTCTAACTATATGACATTTGAATTGGCTTTTTGGCAATCCAGGCAATAGTAAGATAAGAGATTGGCTAATCTTTTGGCTGTATTTACGTTTGCCTCCTACCCATCTACAAGTTTAATGTTATGACTTCTGAAATCCGCATCTTGATGTGTGCGCCTGACCACTATGACGTGGACTATGTGATTAACCCGTGGATGGAAGGAAATGTCCACAAGTCTTCTCGCGATCGCGCGGTTCAACAGTGGCAAGGGCTGTTTCAGGTGCTTAAAGACCGGGCGATCGTGGAACTGGTCAAGCCTGAGAAAGGCGTACCGGATATGGTGTTTACTGCCAACGCTGGCTTGGTGCTGGGCAAAGAGGTAGTACTGAGCCGCTTCTTCCACAAAGAGCGTCAAGGCGAAGAACCTTTTTTCAAGCAATGGTTTGCCGATCAAGGCTTCACCGTACACGAGTTGCCCAAAGATTTGCCGTTTGAAGGGGCGGGCGATGCGTTGCTCGATCGCGAAGGGCGTTGGTTATGGGCAGGCTATGGCTTCCGCTCTGAACTTGATTCTCATCCTTATTTAGCAAAGTGGCTAGATATAGAGGTGCTGTCGTTGCGGCTGATGGATGAGCGTTTCTACCATCTAGATACCTGCTTCTGTCCGTTGGCAAATGGCTATCTGCTCTACTATCCGCCTGCCTTTGATTCCTACTCCAACCGCTTGATCGAACTGCGGGTGCCAGAAGCAAAGCGGATTCCCATTAGTGAACCGGACGCGCTGAACTTTGCCTGCAATACGGTCAATATTGGCAATATCGTTGTGATGAATAAAGCTAGCGATGAGCTAAAGCACAGGCTGAGTGTAGCGGGCTTTGAGGTAGTGGAAACGCCGCTAACCGAGTTTTTGAAAGCCGGGGGCGCGGCAAAATGCTTGACCTTACGAACGACGGAACCCGTGCTGGCTGATATTCACGCCAGCGGCACAGTGGAAAGCCGAATCGTGCGGATGGAAGGACACTTGCTAGATGCAGGTTTGATTAATCAGGCGTTGGATTTGATCGTGGAAGGCGGCGGCAGCTTCCAGGTGTTGAACTTTAACCTGGGTGAACAGCGGCAAAGTACGTCTTCAGCGGAAGTGAAGGTAACGGCTCCTTCCCATGATGTGATGGAAGCGATCATGTCGCAACTGATCGACTTGGGGGCGTTGCCTCGAATGGATGAGCAGTGTGACATTATCTGGGAGTCAGTAATTCAGGATGGTGTAGCGCCTGACGATTTCTATGTATCCACGATTTACCCAACAGAGGTGAGGGTGAATAGTGAATGGGTGCAGGTGCAGAAGCAGCGGATGGATGGCGCGATCGCCGTAGATATGACCGGAACCCCCACAGCCGCCTGTCGATTGCTGCGAGATTTGAAGGTGGGCGATCGCGTCGTCGTTGGCGTGGAAGGCATTCGCACCGTCCGCAAACCCGAATCGCGCGACACTCGCAGCCAAGAATTTAGCTTTATGGGGGCGGGAGTTTCCAGTGAGCGGCGGGTGGAACTCGTGGTCGAGCAAATCGCCTGGGAAATGCGCCAGATCCGCGACCACGGCGGCAAAGTGGTGGTAACGGCGGGTCCCGTGGTTATCCACACGGGCGGCGGCGAACACCTGTCTCACCTAGTGCGCGAGGGTTATGTGCAGGCATTGCTAGGCGGCAACGCGATCGCGGTTCACGACATGGAGCAATCCATGCT
>JBBSCL010000376.1:0-4295 GCA_038250345.1 Leptolyngbyales cyanobacterium | reverse complement strand
GCGATCGCAATTTCAATGGTCGTGGCAAGCGATCTTTCGGTAAAAGGCTTCATCAGATAGCCAAACGGTTCAGATTGCTTGACCCGCTCTAACGTGGCGCGATCGGCATTGGCGGTGAGATAAACCACCGGTAATTGAAAGTCTGTTTGGATGATTTGAGACGCTTCAATGCCATCCATTGCGCCTTCAAGCCGAATATCCATCAAAACTAAATTGGGGCAAGTGGCGGCTACTTTAGCGATCGCTTCTTCGCCAGAAACTGCCAATCCAGCCACTTCGTAGCCTAAAATTTCCAGAGTCTCTCTCAGATCATCCGCAACAATTTGTTCGTCTTCCACAACCAAAATTCTGGTACGCGCCATGCCGAACTCCTAAACAGTGCAACGATCCTATCAATTGATCCTTAAATCAGTGTTGATTAATTGCGGTAGAAAAGAGGCGATCGCCACAAAATCTAAAAGCAAACTATAAAACTCTACGATTTAGGACAGCAGCGCTGTGAATAAACGCGAATAACAATGGTTGTAACAGGTTTGGCATCAAAAAGGAAATCAATATAAAAATGGACTGATCCAGTGTCAATCTAAATCAGTCCACACAAATATGCACAGCCTTAATTGAATTTCAGCTAAATTTCAGCGACTGCGCGCTCGATCAAGCGCCGTGCCAAAGTTTGTAGCCCGGTATGGCGGTAGTACTTGACATTCATATCCAGCAACGCGCCGACATAATCTGCTTTATCATCGGTAAAGTCGATAAAGCCTTTAAGATTTTGCATCAATCCACTTTGAGTCGCCCCGGTGGAGGAGACAAAGTTTTGCATCCAACCTTTTGTGGAATCAAAACTTTTAGTAATAAAGCCTAGCTTGTCGTTGGAGTTATCGCCAGGAATCAAATCCTTGACGCTTTTATAGGTTTGATTATTTTCTAAGTCTGAAGCCTTGCTGCCTTGGACATTGCCCAGTGCTTTTTCAGCAAACTCAGGACCTAAAGGAATCAGCCCGTCGAAGCAAACCAACGCCGCCATTCTCATCAACGATTCACCGCTGTAATCGCCTAATGCTCCCAGAAAATCGCCAATGCTGTCGCCAGGGATGCCGTTAATTTGGCAAAAGGCAACTAGCTCAGTTACCAGTTTGATAGAGAGGTCAATGCTTTGAGCTTTCTCTGGTTTTGGAGTGACGTTTTTGAGAAATCCCAGAAACGTATCTTGTCCAATGCGGTTGGCGAGGGCAGCCGCTCCTAGTAAGCCGGAACCGCCTTGCACCGAGTCATAGAGCCAGTAGGCACGTTGATAGCCTTGAGATTTGTCGTTGTATAACGCCACTGCGCGTTCACCAATTTGCTGAATCAAGGCTTCATCGGTTTCGCCAGTGACGGCACGAATGGTGTTGTCGAACCCGGTCAAATTTTGCCATTGACCGGGAATCAGCGTGTCGAGAGACTTCATCGCCATGACGGTGATGCCGCCAGTGGGAAGTTCGTCAACGAGTTCAAAAATTGATTTACTCACAGATAGGACTCCTTATTTCAGTTGAGATAGACCGTTTAGATTAAATTTTTGAATCCAGGTTACGCGGTCTTGTTTGGTAAAAGATGGATCACGAGATTGAGCTTTAACTTGAAAGCGATCGCCCACCAACACACCCGTCCCATTTTGCCCTTGGTCAACGGCAGGAAACCCAGCAATTTTGGAGGTACTTTGTTGATATTTACTAGCGGATGCTGGCGTGCTAATCGTGTCGCTAATAGACAGCATCGCCACGTTTTTGCCGCCTTTATTGACCTTGTGTTCTGCAAATCCTTTCTTTTCCTGAGCGGCAACGACTGAAAAGCCATTGGCTGACTTAGGAAAATACTTATTGAGTTGACCGCCGTTGACCGCTTGTTTAGAAACCGCTGATTGACCCTGAGTTTTTGTTTGAGCCTGGTCATAGCGCGAAGGAGGCTTTTCACCTCCACACGCCGCTACAACCAGTGACAGGCTCAATAAGGCAGGAACGAGAAATGTACGGGGAGTAGCAATCATGGCGTGATAACGATGAAACATGAAGGATTAACCGGCAGGCTGAGGCACCAAGGATGGATTGGGCGCTCTTTGAGGCAGGGGCGGCAGTTTGGTCACTTGAGTCACAGGCTTTTGGGTTGCGATCGCAGGCTTCATTTTTGCCAATGCCTTCAGGTCAAACTTTTGTAGCCACTGCACCCGGTCTGCCTTAGTGAAGGATGGATCGCGGGAAAGGATTTTTACCTGATAGCGATCGTTCACCAAAATTCCGGTGGCGTTTGCTCCTTGATCCACCGATGGATAACCCGCCACTTTTTCGGTTGCCGCTTGATATTTTGCCGCCGCAGAAGGATTGCTCGTTGTATCGCTAATCGACAGCATTGCCACGTTTTTGCCGTCTTTGTTCACTTTATATTCAGCAAATCCTTTCTTTTCTTGGGCAGCGACCACTTCATAGCCCTTGATGCCATCGGGAAAAATCTTGTTGAATTTCGCGCCTTGTTCAGCTTTTTTAGCAACAGCCGCAGGTGCGCCCCGCTGAGTTGTATCTTTTTGAACCTGAGAATAGCGAGATTCTTGAGCGGGAGTACAGGCTGAAATAAACAGCACCAGACTGATTAATAGTGGGGCAAGAATTTTGCGCCAGCGAGCAGAGTTCATATCGGTCTCCTTTCAAAAACGGGACTATTGAAAATTTTGCCGTGATTTGGCTTTCTTTGTAGCAAAATACTCAAAAATCTTAAGACGAACATTTAAGAGTTGCGAGTACAAATCTACAGTTAAAAGTTTTGCGTATTAGGTTTACCACCCCATCATTCAAACCTGAGATCCATCATCAAAAACTTTTGCCCCTTTTGTCTTCATCCTTAATGCATAACTATGCAATCTCTCACTTTTTTTGAAACACCTGTCCTGAAATACATGCTAAGACGGCAAGGGCTTTTCTGAAATGCACTTTAAGGTTGGGTTCTAAGCTGTTATTCAACGATTTGTGTAAAAATCTGGAGAACCTACTTTTTATTCTTAATCCATGTGCCGCTTACTCGGCTATTTTGGCGCTTCTGTGCCCCTTGATCGGCTTCTCTATAAGCCCGAACATTCCCTGATCGTGCAAAGCTATCAGCCCCGTGAGATGACGGCGGGGTTGCTGAATGCGGACGGATTTGGAGTGGGCTGGTATCATCCACAACGAGATGTTGAGCCATTTTTCTACAAAAATACGCTGCCAATTTGGAATGATGTTAATTTGCCTAGCTTGAGTCGCTATGTTAAATCGGGCTGTGTGTTAGCGAATGTTCGGAGTGCTACAGCAGGGCTATCGGTTGATTTAAGCAACTGTCAACCTTTTCAAGCTCAGCAAGTTTCAGGCATTCATAATGGTTTTATTAATAATTTTCGCCAAACGCTTTATCGTCCGATTCGGGAACGGTTGAGCGATCAGGTTTATCAATCCATTCAAGGCACGACTGATTCTGAACATATCTTTGCGCTGCTAGTGAATGAACTGGTTGAAGATCCGCAGACTTCATTAACTGATGCTCTGACGCGATCGCTCACCATACTGTCCAAACTGGGCGAAAAATACGCGACTGATTTTTCTGCCAATTTGATCATCAGCGATGGGCAGCAGATGGTTGCCGCTCGGTATGCCAGCCGAGATCCGGTGCCCAGTCTATATTGGCTGAGGGATGATCCACTGTTTCCTGATGCCGTTTTGATTGCTTCCGAGCCGCTTTTTGACGGCAACTGGATATCCTTTCGCGATCGCAGCATTCTTACCATTGACCATGACCTCAACATCGAAACCCACGATCTGTAGCGGCTCACTCCCTGCTGTTCCAGCCGCTCGTTCGTTACGCCAATGGATGACTGAGTGCCGCGAATCTACGCTGTCATTGTTTCAAGGCATTGACTCCGAAACGCTGTGTTGCCAAGCTCACCCAGACTTTAGCCCTGTCGGCTGGCATTTGGGGCATATTGCCTACACTGAATCACTTTGGTTGCTGGAGCGCTCTGCCGGATATCCATCCCAGTTTTCTGAATATCATCGTCTATTTGCGGCGGATGTCTTACCCAAGGTCGATCGCGTTAAACTGCCCCCTTTGGCGGAAATTGAAGCCTATTTAAGCAATATTCGAGAGCAGGTTTTTGACTATCTGGCGATCGCGCCAATTGAGCAGCAAGAACGGTTGTGGCGATGGTTATTGCAGCACGAAAGTCAGCATTGTGAAACGATCGCGATCGTCTTGGCAATCAAAGCAAGGCAGCAAGCCCACACCGCTTGCTC
>JBBSCL010000375.1:0-4295 GCA_038250345.1 Leptolyngbyales cyanobacterium | reverse complement strand
TGTGCCCCATTCAATTGTGACTGAAACCTGTGAAGGCGTGGCAGATTGTGTCGATGCCTGCCCCGTTGCCTGTATCCATCCGAGTTCTAGCAAAAACCTAAAAGGAATGGATTGGTACTGGATCGATTTTTCCACCTGCATCGACTGCGGTATTTGCCTGCAAGTCTGCCCCGTGGAAGGCGCGATCGTGCCCGAAGAGCGCCCCGATCTGCAAAAAACACCTGAATAGCAAAAGTTTTGAGTTTTGAATGAGCTTGTAAGCAACTCACCCATTGTATTTACTTCAAACCATTCAACTCAAAACTAAGCACTCAAAACTCTCCCCCTCTTCCCTTCCCATCGCATTCAACTCAAAACTAAGCACTTAAAACTCAAAACTCTCCCTCTTATTTCTTGCCATGCCCGATTCTGCTCCCTTACTCGAAGTTGAAAACGTTTACGCCGGATATGTCAAAGATTTAGACATTTTGCAAGGCGTGAATTTTCGGATTTATCCAGGGGAACTGGTGGCGGTAATTGGTCCGAATGGAGCGGGAAAATCGACCCTGGCAAAAACGATTTTTGGCTTGTTGACTCCCCGCATGGGCAGCATGGTGTTTGCTGGCAAAAGCATTGTGGGCTTAAAGTCAGACGAAATTGTGCAGCAAGGCATGGGGTATGTGCCGCAAATTTCTAATGTGTTTCGCTCCCTCACCGTGGAAGAGAATCTGGAAATGGGTGCTTTTGTGCTAAATCAGCCCATTCAACCGCTAAAAGATGAGATTTTTACGTGCTTTCCTAAACTGGCAGAACGCCGCAACCAACGCGCCGGAACCTTATCTGGCGGAGAACGGCAAATGCTGGCAATGGGCAGAGCGTTGATGCTAAAGCCAAAATTGCTGCTGCTCGATGAACCGTCTGCGGCATTGTCGCCCCTGTTAGTAGACAGTGTATTTGAACAAATTCGCGAAATCAATCGAACTGGAACCGCGATCGCGCTGGTCGAACAAAACGCCCGAAGAGCTTTGGAGATGGCAGATCGAGGCTATGTGCTGGAGGCAGGACGCGATCGCTTTGAAGGACGCGGGATTGATCTGCTCAATGATCCTAAAGTGGGCGAATTGTATTTGGGAGCTACCAAACGATGACGCTAAAGTTGAGCGCTGATCACATCCAGGCGATGAATGCCCATGCCGAACGCACCTACCCAGATGAATGTTGCGGTTTGATGTTGGGCAACGTTCAGGAGAGCGATACAGGCTTTGCCCAGATGAATCAACGCGCCGAGTCATCCGTTCGGGTCGTGACCACGCTTTACCCGGTTGAAAATAGCTGGGATCAGCAAGTAGCAACCGATTTGCAAGATGAATCACCCTCTAAAACCCGCCGATATGCGATCGCCCCCGAAGCAATGCTCAAAGCAATGCGAGATGCACGCAGTCGCAATTTAGCTATTATTGGAATCTATCACTCCCATCCCGACTGTCCAGCCGTGCCCTCAGAGTGCGATCGTCGCCTTGCATGGCAGCATTATTCTTACAGTATTATTTCCGTTCAGCAGGGAAAAACCAGAGAGTTTTATAGTTGGAGGCTAGACGTAGATCACCAATTTCAACCCGAACCTCTCGTCATCCTAGAAACCATTTCCCATTAACGCGCACTCTTCCCCTGTCCCCTATTCACTATCAACCTCATGCTAAACCCAAATCTGGACGACATCCAGTTAGACAAAGAAGAATATGAGCGCTATTCGCGCCACTTGATTTTGCCCGAAGTAGGGCTAGAAGGGCAGAAGCGCCTCAAAGCTGCCAGCGTTTTGTGCATTGGTAGCGGTGGCTTAGGTTCACCTCTGCTGCTGTATCTCGCGGCGGCTGGCGTTGGGCGAATCGGGCTGGTGGATTTTGATGTCGTCGATCGCTCCAATTTGCAGCGTCAAGTGATCCACGGTACTTCCTGGGTCGGCAAACCCAAAATTCAATCTGCCAAAGATCGGATTTTAGAAATTAACCCTTACTGCGCGATCGATTTGTATGAAACGCGCCTGACTGCCGAAAATGCGCTGCAAATCATGGAACCCTATGACATCGTGGTCGATGGCACCGATAACTTTCCCACCCGCTATCTCGTGAATGATGCCTGTGTGCTGTTGGGCAAACCCAATGTCTACGGCTCTATCTATCGGTTTGAAGGACAGGCAACCGTCTTTAACTACGAAGGTGGACCCAACTATCGCGACCTGTACCCCGAACCACCGCCACCCGGATTAGTTCCGTCCTGTGCCGAAGGCGGCGTATTGGGCATTTTGCCGGGGATCATTGGCATGATTCAGGCAACGGAAACGGTCAAGATTATTTTGGGCAAGGGCACCACGTTAAATGGTCGCTTATTGCTCTATAACGCGCTGGATATGACATTTCGCGAACTGAAACTGCGCCCAAATCCAGTGCGTCCTGTGATCGAAAAGCTGATTGACTATGAAATGTTCTGTGGCATTCCGCAAGCAAAAGCAGCCGAAGCAGAACAGCAGTCCGCGCTCAAGGAAATGACTGTCACTGAGTTAAAACAACTGCTCGACAGCGACGCAGATGATTTTGTGCTGATTGATGTTCGCAATCCCAATGAGTATGAGATTGCCCGCATTCCAGGCGCAGTGCTAATTCCGCTGCCCGATATTGAAAATGGCACGGGTGTACAGCAAGTCAAAGAGGCGCTGAACGGGCACAAACTGATTGTTCATTGCAAACTGGGTGGGCGATCGGCGAAAGCGTTGGGCATCCTCAAGCTGGCTGGCATTGATGGGATCAACGTCAAGGGCGGCATCACGGCTTGGAGTCAAGAAGTCGATCCATCGGTTCCAGAGTACTAAAAGAACGGGAGTAGAGACACGAAATTTTGCGTCTCTACTCTTACGGCTAGGAGGCTTTGAATGGCAACGATGATCTGGATGGAAGACATCACAAAAACCTACCGTTTGGGCGAGGTAGATGTGCCCGTGTTGAAAGGGATTGACCTGACGATTGAGGAAGGGGAGTATGTCTCGATTATGGGAGTTTCTGGGTCGGGCAAATCGACGCTGATGAATATTTTGGGCTGCCTCGATCGCCCAACTCAGGGACATTACGTGCTGGAAGGCAGAAACCTGACCACGCTCAACAATGATGAATTGGCTTACATTCGCAATCGTCGGATTGGGTTTGTGTTTCAGCAGTTCAACCTGTTGGCTCGTGCCACGGCGCTGGATAATGTGATGCTGCCGATGGTCTATGCCAATGTTTCCAAGTCGCAGCGCAAACAACGGGCGGAAGAAGCCCTGAGTCGAGTGGGTTTGGCAGAACGGATGAAAAACCGCCCCAGTCAACTTTCGGGGGGACAACAGCAGCGAGTCGCGATCGCCCGTGCGTTGGTTAACCGTCCGGCGTTGGTGCTGGCAGATGAACCTACCGGAGCCTTAGATACCGAAACCTCTCAAGAAGTAATGCACCTGCTGGCAGACCTAAACCATCAGGGAATTACGATTATTATCGTCACTCACGAACCCGATATTGCCGCTCAAACTCAACGGGTCATCCATGTCAAAGATGGCTTGGTCGTGGATTGAGGGACAGACATGGCTGGGATTCTAGGGGCGATCGCGCCTTTGCAAATCGTCTGTAGTGCCCACCAATAAGCCTGAATTGTTAATATCATCGTTGTGCAAATCTTGCTGGCGCTTCTCCCTGGATAAACTCAGGGAATTGGTTTGATAGTCAAGATGCCTTCGCCTTGAAGAATCAAGCTTAAGCTAGAAGCATAGACATTCTGCGAGAGATTCGATGGAAATCGGCGTACCCAAAGAAACGAAAGATCAGGAATATCGAGTGGGGCTGAGTCCCAGTAGTGTGCGATCGCTGACAGAACGAGGACATCGCCTATTTGTTGAAATTGATGCTGGAATAGGGGCGGGTTTTAGCAACGAGGATTATATGCACGCAGGAGCTAGCCTTGCGGCAACCGCAGCAGAAGCGTGGAGTCAGCCATTAGTTGTGAAGGTCAAGGAACCTTTGCCATCAGAATATGACTCTTTGCAAAAAGGACAACTGCTGTTTACTTATCTGCATTTGGCTGCCGATCGCCGCTTGACAGAACAGTTGTTGGAGTGTGGGGTGACCGCGATCGCCTACGAAACTGTGGAATTGCCCGATAAACGCCTGCCCTTACTGGCTCCAATGAGCATCATCGCTGGACGATTAGCGGTGCAGTTTGGTGCCCACTATCTAGAGCGGCAGCAGGGAGGACGGGGCGTTTTGTTGGGTGGAATTCCTGGAGTCACACCCGGT
>JBBSCL010000374.1:0-4299 GCA_038250345.1 Leptolyngbyales cyanobacterium | reverse complement strand
CCTCTTCAATTTCAAAGGGTTTGGTGATGTAATCCACAGCGCCCACTTGAAACCCTTTGACCTTATCAAACACATCGGATAGCGCCGTCATAAAAATAACTGGAATAGCTTGAGTTTCGGGAACAGCCTTCAGACGGCGACAGATTTCAAAGCCATCGATTCCTGGCATCATCACATCCAGCAAAATCAGATCAGGCTTGGCATAAGGAATTTGAGCGATCGCGCTTTCCCCATCCTGCGCCACGCGAACTTTGTAGCCCGCCTCGCTCAACGATTGCACCAAAATGCTTAAATTAGTGGCGTTATTATCCACTAGCAAAATCACACTCGCCTCAGCACTGTTGCTATTCATCCAACTCCCATTAAGCGCCAACAACAGCCTACTTTCAACTCTGCTCTAAAAACAATCCATAGAAAAACTCTGAAGACATCAAGTCATACTACAATTGTAATACGAAACACTTTAAAACATACGGAGGCACCCCAATGCATACACTCACCCGAACATCCACCACCGAAATGGAAGTGACCAGCATTCGTTTGGAGCGAGAGCTAAAAGAAAAATTAAAAGAATTGTCTGGTAATCAAGGCTATCAAGCGCTAATTCGAGACATTTTATGGAGCTATATTCAGCAAAAATCCGGCGACTATCACGCGTTAGTTTCTCCTACGGAAATTCGAGCGACGATTGCCGCCACTGCTCGGCAGGAGGAACGTTGCGCCCTGACTGGCAAGGTGATTCCATCAAATGCGGCAATGCTTTTAGGATTTACGCTCACAGGCGCAATGGTTCCCCTCAGTGCTGACAGCATTTCTTGACATTCCTGCTGCTGAATCGCGTGGTATTTTTGGTTCGCCGATGTGGTTTGCTCATAATAGGCTTTCTCCAATCCAAAGAGATTTTTCACAATTGCACTATTTCAGCACATTCTTGGCTTGTGTAGACAGGCTCTATCGCGATGAAAGCACGTCTAAACACTCTTGCAAAATACTCTACCCACGTTTCCAGTTGATTATTAAGAATTTTTAGAAGTTTGAAACAGGGACACACTTCGCAGTAGAGTTCTAAGAATAGAATGTCCTAAAAACCTTAGATATAGGATTCGTTATGACAGGTTCATACGCAGCTTCGTTTTTGCCTTGGATTTTGATTCCTGTAGTGACTTGGCTTTTGCCTGCGGTGGTGATGGGTCTTTTGTTCCTCTATATTGAGCGCGAAGATCCTACTGGCATTTAAATCGCCTTTCACCGTCTACATCAAAAAACCGCCTGCTTACTTATGTGTAACAGGCGGTTTTTGTATGATTTCGTTCTGTGTAGAACATGGGTGAGGTTTTTTGGTTTGGGTTCCAATTTAGGGCAGAACCGAAATTCATCGATCGCTAAACCGAAGAGCCAATTCCAGCATAAGCACCATAGAAAAAGAGTCCTAAAACACTAATTGCTCCCAGTCCTGCGACAGTTGCCACAATCCAAAGAGGAATTCTTCCAGATTTCAACATAAGCGTCACCTCTTAGTAAACCGAAATTAAAAATGAGGCAAGGAGCGCTTGATTCAAGCACTCCAAAGAAACTCCAAAAAGTTAGTTAAAAAAGTAGCTAGAGAAAAGAATTCCTAGCGCGAAAACCATCAACAGCCCTAGATAAAGGGAAGTGCGATTTAATTCAACGGGTTGCTTGTTAGGATTGGGAGATCTGGTTAGAGGCATAATTTTTATTACCTGTGAGTAAACTGCATGGCGGCGATCGCGCCGATGAAAAACACAGTTGGAACCGCTAGCGTGTGAACCGCTAACCACCGAACTGTAAAAATTGGATAGGAGATTGGTTGGTTGGGAGTGTTGCCAGTCATACTTACTCTTGCTGTGAAACTACTTCAAATCTAAAAGCCTTCAGCCACTATCAGGCTACTTTTCTTGAATAAACCGATCGATCTGCTGCTTTGCATCAAACCGATCTCTGACAATGGGCGCTTTGTCGCGAGTCGATGGAAAGTACTCATTCGGACGAGGAGTGCCGAAAGCATCGTAAGCCAGCCCGGTCTGCACAAACAGCCATCCAGCGATAAACAACGCTGGAATGGTGATGCTATGAATCACCCAGTAGCGCACACTTGTAATAATGTCCGTAAACGGACGCTCACCTGTCGTTCCAGCCATTTCAATTTCTCCACTCAGATTTGTTCAGATTTGTCTAAACTCTTACTTCTATCATAGAAGACAGTACCCCCGAAGCGAAACGAGCTTGATGTAAATGATTAAGCTGATTCGTTAACACTATCGTCATATTTTAACAATGAGCCTTGACCAATAATGAATCCCCGATCTGGGCTGAGGAACTTGATTTTGTAGAGGTTAGACGGCACATCCTCAATAAACTTGTCTTTCTCCCAAGTTTTACCTCCATCCATGCTCCGCAACAGGTTTCCACTCCCTCCTGCAACCCAAATTTCTTCAGGAGTGCGATATGCCAAATCTAGCAGCCCCCAACTGGTTGCAAATTCAGGATTGGTGATATCTTCCCACTCATCTGGGCTACCCGGACTACTGAACTGAATTAACCCGCCTCGTGCCAGCATCCAGAGGCGACCATCTCCAGTAAAGCCCATGTTTTGCAGCCGCCGAGAACTACTCCGATTGTAGGGCTGCCATGATTCTTGACCGGGCTGCCAGATAGAATAAAAGTTGCCGCGAGAGGATACTGCTACGTATTCGCCAGTTGAAGAGCGAGAAATATTACGAATAACTCCGACAGCTTCTTCTACCAAGGCTTTCCAAGACTTTCCGCCATCCGAGGTGCGATAAATTGCGCCAATGTTTGTAGTCATTTCAGCAGATTTGGCACCCAAGGCTAAGACCGTATTGGGTGCACCAGGAAGCTTTTCGCTTAAGGGAATACGCGACCAGGATTGACCTGCGTCTTCAGTGTGCAGCAAAATTGAAGGCTGCCCCACAATCCAGCCTTCGTCGCCATCAAAACTAACGGATGTAAACCGATAGGGTTCGTCAAGCTCAAGGCTGCGTGATGCCCAAGTTTCTCCAGCATCTGTTGTTTCAAACAGGGTTGCGTTTGAACCTACCAACCAGCCATGGGGAGAATTGCCAATAAAACTAATGTCGTTTAGGTTTGCCTCTGTATCCACAGAAATGAGCCGCCAAGGGTTGGTGGTTGTGGCTGGAAGATATCCACCGCAGGCAGTACAGAATATAGCGATCGCACACAGCGCTAAAATTTGACGTAAAACTTTCGTAGCTACACGCATCACAGTTCCAACTCTCAACAGATGTATATTAATTTTGCAATGGATTCATCACTCAGTCGGCGTAATGAATTGAAGTTACCCACACCCTATTGCAATCCATACAGACTAATAAAAAATAAGAACGCCAGAAACAGACCACCAAAGATCAAAAGGTTTTTCTGATCAGGGGTCATGCTGTTCCCAAAACCATACTTAAGATTTTCTTTAAAACCAGAGGCAGAACCGTCTGTTCCAAGATTGGAAAATCGGGAAGATCGCGCTCCGCAAACAGGGCAACGCCAATTTTCAGTAAGAGACTCAAACGGAACTCCCGGAGGAATGTCTCGTGTATCATCCCCTTTGATGGGGTCATAGACATAGCCACAAGCTTGACACTCGTGCCGATCTAGGGTTGGGTCAACCGTTTGGGTACTCATTGTTTTACCATTGATCGCTCATAACCTAATCGCTAACTTACAGACAGCCATGCCGATAAAAGAAAGAAAGAAATTGGGCGAATCTAAAAGCACTATCCAATTATGATACGACCCTTAGGGCATTGGTGCTAGCAATCAACCGTAAACTGACCCGTCTGCGGACGCGATCGCAAACCTGTAAAGTTCAAACAGAACCTTAGAACCCTAAAAACTTAGATATGGTAGAGTGCCGCACAACTGATGTTTTATTTGCCAAGGCATTGACCCCAGTCAACCAAAGCACTTGAATAACTTCTATCCTTTTGTAAAGCCCAGCCCACCTATAATATGAAGGGCAGCAATCTCCAAGCCTTGTTAAACCGTATCTAAATGAAGAGGCAGTTCTAATTGTGTTTGTTCTTAGTGGATATGAATATCTTTTAGGGTTCACGCTAGTATGTAGCCTAGTTCCTATTTTGGCGTTAACGGCTGCTAAACTACTCCGCCCTAGTCGCCGTGGACCTGAGCGGCGAACAACCTATGAATCTGGTATGGAGCCAATTGGCGGTGCCTGGATTCAGTTCAACATTCGCTACTATATGTTTGCCTTAATCTTTGTCATTTTCGATGTAGAGACTGTGT
>JBBSCL010000373.1:0-4300 GCA_038250345.1 Leptolyngbyales cyanobacterium | reverse complement strand
TTGTCATCAATCCTGAACGGCTCGAACGGCGCACAAAGTTCTTCAACATATAAGTCAGGTCATCGGGAGCCAGGGATGCCGATAGCGCATCTACTGTACTAATCGCGCCCGATTCATGCAGGTCATACAACGCTTGGTTAAGGGTTTGGCTACTGTCTATGCCTTCTTCCATTAGTAAATGAATATCATCAAAATTGCCCTTGAGCAAATAGTCGCGAATGGTTGCCGTGTTGACCATAATTTCTAGAGCGGCGGTGCGTCCACCTTGAGTGGTGGGCACTAGGGCTTGAGCAATCACGGCATTCAGGGCATCCACAATTTGAATGCGAACGGTTTCCTGTTCTTCGGGGTTATAAAAGTTCAGCAGACGCTTAAAAGCGTTCACGGCTCCTTTGGTATGCAGCGTGCCCAAAACGAGGTGCCCGGTTAAGGAGGCGCGGATGGCGGTGTCTACGGTTTCGCGATCGCGCATTTCCCCAATCAAGATAACATCTGGATCTTGGCGCAGCGCTGCCCGCAGTGCATCTTTAAATTCGTGCGTGTGCAGCCCAACCTCTCGCTGGGTGAACAAAGCCTGGTTCGAGGTATGCACATACTCAATTGGGTCTTCGATCGTCACTATCTTACGAGGATACGAGTCATTCACATGGCGCAGCATTGCCGCCAAGGAGGTCGATTTGCCGGAGTTGACTGATCCCGTAATCAACACTAAACCTTGCCGTTCTTCGGCTAAATAGCCAAGCACCGCAGGCAAATTCATCTTTTTCAGAGTCGGCACATTTAATGAAATCAACCGCAGCACCATGGAGCCGCCCATCATCGACTGAGCGCAGTTGACTCGACACCGCACTAACCCTTCATATAAAACAGCCGTATCTAACTCTTGAGAGACTTGAAACTTTTCGCGCTGGGCAGGAGTGAGTAGTTCAGCCAAAAAATCATCGAACTGGGCGATCGTCACTCGACCATAGGATGCCTGGAGAACCATTTTGCCCTGAATCCGAAATCGGGGCACTTCGCCAACTTGCAGGTGAATATCTGAAGCCTGTTGCTTGAAAGCATCTTCTACCATGCCGCGCACAGTGCCATGTTTCAGCACTTCTGCATCGGGTTTATCCAAAGCGATGCTATGGAGCCGCAGAGAATCGGTGCCCTGAGCCGTGGGGGCGCAAATAATTCGCCCCTGCATAAATCCCTGAATTCGCACATCGCTGTCTAGCTTACGAGTGGTGGCGTAGTGCTGAATTTGTGGGGGCGAAAGCACTTCTTGAAGATAGTGCTGAAACAGATCCGCAGTGACCGTGGAAAAATGCCCTTGGGGTAGCATTTCGCCATTGATGCGATAAAACGGCGGGCGACCCATTTGTAGGTAAACCACGGAAGCCCCGCGATCGCAGGCATCTTGAATAACCTGCCGGATAGAAGTAGGCGTATTAAGCTGAGGTTCAGCAGAAACTTGAGTGGCAGTCATGGCGGTGTTGGGCGATGTGAGAAGCAATCAATAGAAACAATGCCTTTTTTTAGCAGGTGAAAGGGTTTCGCTATCAGGGTTCTGAGTCAAGCACCTGTCCATGTAACTCGATCAAGGCTTCGGTTAATCGAGCTAAGCGGCTCTCCATTTTGCGTTTGCGACCCAAAATATGCTGAAAGCGTTGAAAGCGCGCGATCGCCAAACTGACATCGGGCACCTGTTCCGCCGGACAATCGCGCACCCAGGGCTGTCCCGTTTCACTCAGTCCGCAGAGGCAATAGCCACCGCTATTTTCCTCGATTTCTAGCCAACCGTCTACCATGGGTCCTTCTGCATAGATTGCCTCAACTTGCAGAGTCAGCGTTTGTAGAACAGTTTGCCAACCGTTTAGAGTGGATTGCATTTCTTGCAGTAAGCTAACTGCGAGAGCCGCATTCACTGGCATCGAAGCAGGATTTGCAGAGGCAGGGGAAGCAAAGGGCATAAAGAGAGGCTCCGCGATCGCTCCTTCTGCCAGAATATTGTGATCTGCCAAGTAAAATGGCAGTGATAAATGGGCTTCTGTTGACAACGGTTCAACCAATACAGATTGCTCTACCGTGCGAACATCCATTTGCTGGAGGGCGGCTTCTATTCGTTTCAGATCTGGTTTCATTGCAACCTACTCTCTTACTTCCGAAACTAACGTCAATTTTTTAGACCATCCCGTTTATAGTAAACACTCAAATTGATGATTTGCAGCCTGTTGATGCACAATTTTCAATACTTTTCTAAAATTTATGTCAAGACATCTCATTTTGGTCACCGGACCCAGCCGATCGGGTAAGAGTGAATGGGCAGAAGATCTAGCCGCTCAGGTTGGCGATCCGGTGATCTATGTGGCAACCTCTCAGATTGATCCAGCCGATCTAGAGTGGCGATCGCGAGTTCAACGTCACCGCGATCGCCGCCCCAAAGACTGGACGACTCAAGCAGTGCCGCTCCACTTGGCGGAAGCGATTGCCACAGCGCCCGCTGACCATTGCTTGCTGGTCGATTCTTTGGGCACCTGGCTAACAAACTGTTTAGATCAGCCAGAAGAGGACTGGAAAAAAACAACGCAAACTCTGCTTGACAGTCTCCAATCAACCTCAAACACCATCATTTTAGTTGCCGAAGAAACCGGATGGGGCGTGGTGCCTGCCTATCCTTTGGGGCGCACCTTTCGCGATCACTTGGGTCATCTGACCCGGCAGATTGGGGCGATCGCCGATGTCGTCTATCTTGTTACCGCTGGCTATGCCTTGAATTTGAGTCAGCTAGGCACACCGCTAAAAGACATCAGCCAACATTGAGATTTGCCGAGTGCGATCGCCCGTCGATTCCCAGATGTGATTGGCGTAAGTTCGCGATCGGCTGCAAAATCTCACGAACCACTAAACCTTTCGACTCTTCAAACTTGCCCTATACTCCTTGTCGTTCCCAAGGCAAACTCATCTAGAACCTAACCTTGCTTTGGGGTCTGACGAGATAACGTTCCGGTTGAGCGGCAGCAGATTGACCAGAACGTTAGACGAAAAGACTCTAAACTGTCCTCTCCAGCCGGGTTGTTATGCCGTGTTTCTTAGCGATAAGACTGCAACTGCCACAGTTAGCAACTGAAACCAACAAGATTATGGGATGAATAACCGACCAGCCCCCATGTATTTCTCGATGTCTAGAACAATTTCGATAAGGCGTTCAACACAGCGTTCTCGATACTCAAATTCGTCAAGGCGATCAAGATTCCCAATCGTCACCACTGGAAACGAGTTTGCTGTATTCTCCTCGCGCATCACTTCTTCCAGCGAGTCTTCACCCTTCATATTCCGGTTAGCTGTGAGAATCATCATTTGGTTTTCCTGAGCGTAACGCCAAACAACGCGATCGCTATTTTCCATCGACAGCCCGACTTCCCGAAAATTGATGAACCGAACTGATACGAATTCGAGCCAGCCCATTTTCATCAAAGCACCCAGAAAAACAAGCGCATAGCCGTCCAAATTGTAGTCAATTAAGAAATTCATCTTTGCTCTGCGGCGCGTCTCGCTTTCTGCTCTTCAAGTTTCGCCCAAAGAGCTTGACGTTCTGGCTTACGCGGCGTTGCTGCAATTCGAGCAAAGCGATCGCGATTGTACTCTTCCCAATACTGGCGAATCTCTTCCCTGGTCTGAAGGACTTCTTGATATTCAGCTTCGACCTGAGTTCGATGTGCTTCAATGTAGGACAACGCTGAATCAATCTGCGCGTCTGTGAGATTTAATTTATCGCGAATGAGTTTAGGTGGATACTGCGATTTTAGAAAATCGATCACATCGTAAAGGCTGATGCGTGTACCTGCGATCGTCAATCCTCGCTCGGTACGAATAATTGTGCCTTTTTCATTAGGTGCTGAAACCATATCAACCACCTCCCAGAATTTGCCTTCATATTACCTCATAAAAGAAAGCGGGATAAGTCAAACCCATCCCGCTACTGTTATCAATGAGACTACGTTTTAAGCTTTACTGCTAACCAAGCGAGTTAGTAGGTCATTGCATACTCGTTCCTCTTGTTTCTTAATTTGTCCTGGAATCGTGAATATATCAACTAGTGGGTCATTTGCCTCGAGTTTAGCCATTTATAATAGCTGAAAGGCTTGCTGTATAAGCATCTTGATTTCTGCACTTTTAACAAGTGACCCACTAGCATCATGATGCCAAGCAATCCAAGAGGCAGAAATCCAACTGCTAAAACAGCACTTACATCCTCTGGTGTGGCAGAAGTGTCGAATGCAAAATCTCACCAACCACTATACCTTTCGACTCTTCA
>JBBSCL010000372.1:0-4302 GCA_038250345.1 Leptolyngbyales cyanobacterium | reverse complement strand
GCTGTGGGTTTGGGGTCGGGGGTTTCGCTCGATTCCATACCCAGTTGCCCCTTGGCGGCTGCAAGAGCGGTTGCTAAGCTCGTTTGTCCCGCTGTTAGCAACGACTTCCCCGTTTTGCCTAACAGATCGCTGCTGCCTGCTTCTGCGGTTTGATCTTGGGCACTCGTTTGCATCGTATCTACCCAGGTGCGAGTTTTTTGACCTGTGGCATAGGATGCTTTCCAAAACCAGTCGCCTAACACGAGAACCAAGCACACGATTAGCCAGAGCAATAATCCCGTTTCTTTAAGAATTGCCCAGGTAGTGCCCAGGGTTTGCTGATAGGTCGCAGCCGTTGCCGGGTTAGAAATAAGCTGCCAGAGTTTATTCGCTTGAGTTTTAAGCGTATCCATGCTGTTTTTCTTCCCAAAATTTTTACAAACAATAGCATTTTTACACACCGTCTCTGGGTCAAGATTGATGACTCACCTAGATACAATAAATAAACAGCTTTTTGCATAAGTGTTCCAGCCCATGACAGCGCCTTTAGATCTAGAAACTATCGATCAGGATTTAGTTCAGGATGATGCAATCTCTGAAATTACCCGTCAGGCTGACCTTGCTCATGACTCGGCGGATCTAGATGCAGATCTCGATGCAGATTTAGAGGATGACCTGCCCGATGAAAAAGAGATGTCTTTGTTTGATCATTTAGAAGAACTGCGGCAGCGGATCTTTTATGCGCTGATTGCAGTGGGAATCGGCGCGATCGCCTGCTTTGCCGGGGTTAAACCGATTGTGCAACTGCTCGAAATTCCGGCACAGGGCGTAAAATTTCTTCAGCTTGCCCCAGGCGAATATTTCTTCGTTTCGATTAAAGTGGCGGGATATTGCGGCATTCTGGTGGCAAGTCCAGTCATTTTGTATCAAATTGTGGCGTTTGTTGTGCCCGGTCTAACTCGCAAAGAGCGACGGCTGCTGGCACCGATCGTGTTTGGCTCCAGCATTTTATTTGTCGCAGGCTTGGCGTTTGCCTACGTTGCCCTAATTCCCGCTGCCCTCAACTTCTTCATCACCTATGGCGCAGATGTAGTCGAGCAAAGCTGGTCGATCGAAAAATATTTTGAATTTGTGCTGCTGCTGCTGTTTAGTACCGGATTGGCGTTTCAGGTGCCGATTATTCAAGCGTTGTTGGGCTTGCTGGGCATTGTCTCTTCCCAGCAAATGCTATCTGGCTGGCGCTTTGTGCTGGTCGGCGCAGCGGTGATTGGCGCGGTATTAACTCCTTCCACCGATCCGCTGACTCAAAGCTTGCTGGGTGGGGCAATTACCGCGCTTTACTTCGGTGGCATTGGCATTGTGAAACTGTTGGGCAAGTAGGGCTATTAGGTAAGTCGGGAGAAAGTGCGTGATGACGGCATACACCATCAATTTCAACCCTGTGATTGACATGACGGATGAGCAGTTTTATCAACTGTGCAGAGCCAATCCGGAGGTGAAGCTTGAGCGATCGCCAACGGGTGAGTTAATCATTAACGCAGCGACAGACGGCAAAACGGGGAACTTTAATTTTGAACTGTCAGCAGATTTTGGCATTTGGAATCGGCAGACCAAACTAGGAATTGGGTTTGATTCATCTACCTGCTTTAAGTTGCCGCAAGGAGGAAATCGATCGCCGGATATTGCCTGGATTCGGCAAGAGCGCTGGGATGGCTTGACTCTGGCAGCGCGCACCAAATTTCCGCCCATCTGTCCCGATTTTGTCCTGGAACTGCGATCGCCTAGTGACGCGCTTCAAGCTGTGCAAGCGAAGTTAATCGAATATATCGACAATGGTGCTGAGCTTGGCTGGCTGATTAATCCCCAAGATCAGCAGGTAGAAATTTACCGTCCCAATCAGTCGGTGACAATTCTGCAAGCACCCGATTGCATTGCAGGCGATCCAGTTCTCCCAGGCTTTGTCTTGAACTTAGTGTGGCTTTGGCAATAAATGCCTGTCAAAAAATGACTTCACAGATTGGACTAGCTGTCGGCTACTAGCGGTTCGAGATTTGGTGGGACATCTATCAAAACGCACTTTGAGTTCGTTCTGTTATTTCTGCATATTGCATACGATTCGAGACGTACTTTAAGTTCGTTTTAGATTGTATGACTTCAGAAAAATATGAGGAAGCTAAGCAGTTGTTTGGCGAGAGAGTTCAGGCACTTCGCCGAGAAAGAGGAATTACACAGGGGCAACTTGCAGAGTGCCTTGATAAGTCTATTGAGCATGTTAGCTACATAGAACGGGGTGAACGCGCTCCATCCTTTGAAACAATTTTGGATCTTGCTGAAGCTCTCGAAGTATCAGTGCCTTACTTGATGAACGTTACCCATCACGCAGATGTCAGCACTAACTTCCTCACTGAATTACAAACTCCAGTTGTTTCTCCTGCTCTTGTCGAGCCTGTTGAAGAACCAATTAATACACCTAAAGAACGTCGCTCAGATTTAGAACGTCTACAAACAGCGCTTGAAGCTATACAGGAACTGCAAAGCCTTGCGAATGAGTATGGTATCAATGATGTTTTTCAAGACAACGGTGGCAAAGTTCTTCAAGTGCTAATTCAACTTGGTTTACGGATATCGCCTGGACGTGAAGGAAATGACGCAATTGATGCAGAAAAAAATGAGTATGAGTTAAAAACAATTAACAAGCTGCTAAGTAGGAGTGTGACTACCCATCATCATCTTAATTTAGATATTCTTGCAAAGTATCGAGCGGTGAGAGCTTGGTACATTGCTGTTTACGAAGGAATAGTATTGAAAGCGATCTATAAAGTTGAGCCAGCATCACTTGAACCTAAGTTTAGCTATTGGGAATCTAGAATACTTGGAGGAATGAATTCCATTAACAACCCTAAAATTCCTTTAGGATTGATCGAGAAGGAAGGTGAGTTAGTCTATCCCAAAGAGAATGAGCAGCCATAAGAAATCTACTGACTTATACTGAAAATCACAACTTCATAGCCAACTGCTTTAGGTTAGTTAGATGAATTGACTCTTGTTTGCAGAGAAGATTTTCATAAAGGGAAAGAGCATCCTTTGGATTTTGAGATTTATCTAGAAAACGAAAAGCTGAAGCAGCGAGATAGGCTAATTCTTCTTCAAAAGCTATCCATTTTCTTTCTAATTCTTCAGCTACAAATCCTGTAGTATTTGAGCCTGCAAATATATCTAGGACGGTATCTCCAGGCTCAGTCAAAAACTTAATGAAGAACATTGGCAGTCTATAAGGAAATCTCGCGGGATGAGGGGCTATAGAAACAGATTTACATAGTTGAATGTAGCTAGAATTGCTTTCAGTATTTGGAATTTCTAATAAATTGGAAGGAATAGCACCACCATTATCAGTAGCAAAATTTTTACTAATGTCATGACCTGAAGGTCTTTCTTTTGGTGTGTAATACTTTTGAGGGTTGGCTTGTAATTTCTTCATGCGCTCAGAGTAAGGAACTAAAACATTACTGACGTTGGCTTTAGGATTATCAGTCTTCGATAACCACCAAACTGTGTTTACAGAGTCCTTAGCTCGAATCTTTCGTTTGTTAACCCACTCAATGGGTGAGGGTAATTTTGCTGGATTGAACCAGAAAAATTCTTCGGCAAGCCTAAATTCTAATTCATCACAAAGTTTGATCAAAATACGGTAGTTGTAAAGTGATCGAACAGGGCGTTTACTTTGATAGGCTCCACCCAAATCAAGCACAAAACTTCCAGTTGGGGAGAGAACTCTATAAACCTTCTTGCAAAACTCAAAAAGCCAATCAACGTAATGCTCTTGCTCCACATTGCCGTATGTCTTTTTGCGTTGAAGAGCAAAAGGTGGTGAGGTTAACACCAAGTCAACTGAATCAGTTTCAAGCTGATCAAGTAGTAAGAGTGAATCACCGACATAGGCTTTACCATAGCCTGTGATGTACAGAGGATTTGGAAGAGACATTATGAATAAACGTACTGAGAGTTCGTCCTATACTATAGGGGCAAAATGCCAGAGCCACGTATCTAATCTCCAAAATTTGCAGCTATTTGCCTCCAAATCACTTTGCCAGCAGTCCAACAAGCCCGTTGCATAACGACCGTATTCAAGCTAAGCCCTATTTCCCGAACGGTCTAGCCAGGGGGTCGCCAATGAAGATTCCCTGTCCCGGTTGCGCGACGCTTTTCCAATAGGCTTGCAGCAGGGTGTTTCCTTGCAGATAGTAGTGCATTGCGATCGCCGGAAAGGGAAACTTTTGAGGAAAATTGCAGGGTTCCACCACGGTTCCATAGCTGCCCGTTGCG
>JBBSCL010000371.1:0-4313 GCA_038250345.1 Leptolyngbyales cyanobacterium | reverse complement strand
GCGCGCAAGTTTATCTGCGATCGCGGCGGCATTAGCAAAACTCGCATTTTCACCAAGTTTCATCTGGCGTTAATCGGCTGCTATGACTGGAGCGGGTTACCGTCTCTGCCTGCTTGGCTGATGCTGTTGCCCGACAGTTTTCCAATTTATGAAATGTCGAGTTGGGCGCGGGGCAGTACCGTTCCCTTGCTAATTGTGTTTGATCGAAAGCCCGTATATATCGTTGATCCAGCGATTAATTTGGATGAACTGTACATCGAAGGGCGCGGAAATGCCAAGTTTGAACTGCCCAGCAAAGGCGACTGGAGCGATGTATTTTTGTGGCTCGATAGCGCCTTTAAGCTAGGGGAAACGCTGGATTTGGTGCCGTTTCGTCAAGAAGGAATTGCCGCCGCAGAAAAATGGGTGCTAGAACGCCAAGAACCCACAGGCGATTGGGGCGGAATTATTCCCGCCATGCTGAATTCTTTGCTGGCACTGCGATCTCTCGGTTACGATGCCAACGATGCAGCCGTAGTAAGGGGAATGCAATCCGTCGATCGCTTTGCGATTGAAACAGCCGACTGCTACTGGATACAGCCTTGCCTTTCGCCCGTATGGGATACGGCATTGGTGATTCGTGCCTTAGTCGATTCTGGCATTGCGCCCGACCATCCAGCCTTGGTCAAAGGTGCCCAATGGCTGCTAGATAACCAGATTTTGGATGATGGCGACTGGTCGGTAAAAAATAAAGCTGGAAAGCCAGGAGGATGGGCATTTGAGTTTGTTAATCGGTTTTATCCCGATGTGGATGACTCGGCAGTGGTGGTGATGGCGCTGAATGCCGTCCAGATGCCGAACGAGCCGATGAAGCAGCAGGCGATCGCCCGTTGCGTCAACTGGATCGCCACAATGCAGTGCAACGGTGGCGGTTGGGCAGCCTTTGACCTGAACAACGATGCCGCTTGGCTCAACCAGGTGCCCTATGGCGATCTGAAAGCCATGATCGACCCCAATACCGCGGATGTGACAGCGCGGGTACTGGAAATGGCGGGACGGTTGGATTGTAACAGTCCGGCAGTGCTGTCCCAATCCGCCATTGATCGCGCGATCTCCTATCTGCGTCACGAGCAGGAACCCGAAGGTGGCTGGTTTGGGCGTTGGGGTGTCAACTACATCTACGGCACAAGCGGCGTTTTGTCTGCCCTTTCCTTACTGGCTCCAAATCGCTGTCAACGGGAAATTGAACGGGGCGCAAACTGGCTGATCACCTGCCAAAACCAAGATGGCGGCTGGGGCGAAACCTGCTTTAGCTATAACGATCGCTCCTTAATGGGACAGGGCGACAGCACTGCCTCGCAAACCGCATGGGCACTCACGGGATTGCTAGCCGCAGGCGACGCGACTGGCGTTTATGCGATGTCTGCAATTGAACGCGGTATACAGTATCTCCTGGGAACCCAACGACCCGATGGTACTTGGGATGAAGACCACTTCACTGGCACAGGCTTTCCTGGACACTTCTACTTGAAATATCACCTGTATCTGCAACACTTTCCATTAACGGCGATCGGTCGCTATCGGGCGTTGCTGCTTAGTGAGTGATTTTTGTGGGAAAGGTTTTGGATAAATCTAAGATCAAATCGGGGAAGTGAGGCAGGGCGATCGCTTCATTGGGCAACAACACTCTTTTAAGTCGATAACCAAACTCTCCTTGCAATTTCTGATAGGGTTCGCTGTAGGTTTCTAAAACGTTTTCCAGTAGGTTAAAAATCCAGTAGTCTTGAATGTTGTTTTCAGCATAGAGACTCAGCTTTGTTTCCTGGTCGTAAGTCAAAGAAGAATCAGAAATTTCAATCAGCAATATGACATCTTCTGGCGTTGGATGCGCCTCTAAATAGTCATCAGCACGATTCTTGACGATCGTAAAGTCGGGTTCGGGTGCCCCATCAGTTGGCATGACTACAGGAGATTGATCTTGAAGCGTTGCCCGATCGCCAATGAGTTTAGGAAGTTCTCGAATTAGTTTTCGGTTACAAGCTTCGTGCGCGGTCCCTTTTGCTGCCATGTATACCAGTTCTCCTCGAATCAATTCGATGCGATCGCCTTCTGTCAAAAAACCAAGCTCACCCAGGCGATGATACTCCTCTACCGTGAAGCGTTTGATAGTCGGAGCTTGAGCGCGGTTGCCTGTGGAAAGATTCATGTGAGTTTTAGTGAATTCATCTTATGCCTGGGATTATAACGGTTCGCCTTGTTCAACGCGATCGCGTGATCCGGATTCGCAGTAATATGATGGGTGCAAAATTAAAGACTACACTCAGCAGCTATGCCTAAAGCCTGTGTAATCGGTCTGGGAAAATCAGGAGTGGCAGCAGCCCGCTTGCTCAAACGTGAAGGTTGGCAAGTGGTCGTCAATGATTCTGGCAACTCAGAAGCCCTGCAACAACAGCAGCAGCAATTGGCATCTGAAGAGATTGGGGTCAACTTAGGCAGTTTTTTTGATCCTGAAGCGATCGCCCCTGAGTTAGTCGTAGTCAGTCCGGGGGTGCCGTGGGATGTGCCGGGACTGTTGCGCTGTCGCGAGCTGGGAATTGAAACCATTGGCGAAATGGAATTAGCGTGGCGCAATTTAAGGGATGTTCCCTGGGTGGGCATTACCGGAACCAATGGCAAAACGACGACGACCGCATTAACCGCTGCCATTTTTGCAGCGGCTGGGCTGTATGCTCCGGCATTTGGCAATATTGGCTATGCAGCGTGTGAAGTGGCATTGGCAGCGCAACAACCCGATTGGGCGATCGCTGAATTGAGCAGTTATCAAATCGAAGCGTCTGCTTCCGTCGCTCCCAAAATTGGCATCTGGACGACCTTTACACCCGATCATCTCAGTCGCCACAAAACCCTGGAGCGGTATTACAACATCAAGGCGCAACTCTTGCAGCGATCGCAGTGGCAAATCTTCAACGCCGATGATCCCTATCTTCGTAGCGTCGGCAACTTGATGGCGGAACCGGTGCGATCGGATACCTGCTGGACGAGTGTGCAAGGTTGGGCAAATATCCCTGGCAATCCTGATTTAAGCGTTTACATCGAAGACGGTTGGATCAGAACCCAAGCGGAATTAATCTTGCCAGCCAGCCTGCTCAAAATGCCCGGAAACCACAATCAGCAAAACCTGTTGATGGCAGTAGCCGCCGCCCGACTGGCAGGAATTAGTAAGAAAGCGATCGCTGAAGCCGTGGCAAGTTTTCCAGGAGTGCCCCATCGGCTGGAATACATTTGCACTTGGCAAAACATCGACTTTATCAATGACAGCAAAGCCACAAATTACGATGCGGCTCAAGTTGGGCTGTCTTCCGTCAAAAGTCCGGCAATATTGATTGCAGGTGGCGAAGCCAAACAAGGAGATGATCGCGCCTGGATTGCCACCATTCACCAAAAAGCAGCGGCGGTTCTGCTGATTGGCACTGCCGCCCCTACATTTGCAAATCGACTGGATCAGGCAAACTATGCCAACTACGAAATCGTTGAGACTATGGAACGGGCGATCGCGCGATCGCGGGAATTAGCGCCTCAGTTGGGTGCGGTCGTCGTGCTACTTTCACCCGCCTGTGCCAGCTTTGATCAATATCCAAACTTTGAGCAACGCGGCGATCACTTTCGCCAACTCTGTAATGAGAGGGAATAAGAGATAAAAGTTTTGAGTTTTGAGTTTTGAGTTTTGAGTTCCAAGAATTCACCTGACACCTGACACCTGACACCTGACACCTGACACCCGAAACCTGATCCCTACTTTTCTGGCTTGCGAGTGCTTTCTTCAATGTCTGACAGGGTTTGCAGCACCAGGCGTTTTGCTTCAAGTTTCCAGCCGTAGCGCTGAAGGGCGATCGCTAGTCCACCTGCAATCACAGTCACAATAAGATCTAACGGTTGCAGCATGGAGATGCCAAACAGCAGCCCTAATCCAGCGATCCCCCAAAAAGGGAGGGCGACTGTCTGCCGTTGGTCAACGATTATTTGACTAATCGGATCAGTCGGAATCTCTGCTACCAATGTTTCTTTGATCTGCTTTTGCTCCCTCGCGCTGACAGACAGACCAATTTTTTGGCGTAGTTTTTCTAGTTTTCGGGCATCGGTGCTGTATTGTGTCAGTTCATCTTCTGCCATCATGATCAAGCGCTCATACTGTCCCACAGGTCACCCTCTTAGCCTTACATCGCTGTTACTAGCGTGATTTGATTATCCCATTGAAGGCAGCTTAAACAAGAGATAGAATTTAGGGCGATCGCCAAGAGCGGATGAATCGCATCAATGCAAACTGGCACAATCGT
>JBBSCL010000370.1:0-4316 GCA_038250345.1 Leptolyngbyales cyanobacterium | reverse complement strand
TTTTAGACGCGATCGCCTGGTTGCAGAACAAGCAGCCACATAGATCCCAATGAGTCAAATGCGCTTGTATTTAGATGAAGATGCTCAAAGAGGCAGTTTGGTAGCCCGATACTGCCAAACTTGCTGACGCTTGCAGCAAGCTACTACCATTAATTAGAGGAGCGGGGCATCTAAGTCTTGCAGCAATCTCTTTGCCACAGAATTGTCATGGCAAATGATCACAATAAAGATGTTGACCTCTATGTCATTGAGTTTGGCAATCAACCATGTTTCGTCTTGATGTGTTTTCTAAATCGGCAGCAAAAGCGTCTCTATTAATCAGCGCGATCGCGGGTAGCATTCTCGCGGCTTCAGTTGCAGTACCGACCTCGTTTGAATCACGCACGATGCAACTGGATGCCTCTCCTCCCAGTGAAGAACCGGCTGACGTGACTTTCGGTGCTATGCTAGCGATCGCTGTGGTGAGCGGTGTAACGCTTTGCTTAGGAGTAAAAGCGACTGTAGATCGCAAACATCCGTCGTCTGACGTGAATCCTGGTGCCAATCCATCGCTTCAACCCTCACAGGGTGTCAGTCTCAACCGGGCGAGTCGTTCCCTGCAACGCCAATTGTTGCTGTTGCTTCACGATGATCAAGCGGTTGCCCATCGGTTATTTGTGCAAGCTAGCCTCAGGTATCCAGGAGAAACCCCGAATTGGTACGCTGAGAAAGTGATTTATGACTTGGAGCGCGATCGAGGAGCGCGGTAAGGATTAAGGTGCCAAGTCGTTTAGGTGTCAGGTGACAATAACTTACGAAAATGAAAGTTGTGATGCGTTACGCTGGCGCTAACGGCATCCTACAGTCGGGCAGCGATCGCGATCGCCTGTGGAAAAATGCGATGTTCTTGCACCTGAATCCGGGCTTGCAATGTTTCCACCGTGTCGTCGGGCAAAATCGGCACAGCAGCCTGCATCAAAATGGTGCCGCTATCTACTTCCAAGCGCACCAGGTGAACCGTACAGCCGGTAATTTTCACCCCTGCCGCAAACGCTTGCTGGATGGCGTGTGACCCTTTAAAGCTCGGTAATAAACTGGGATGAATGTTGATCACGCGATCGCAAAAGGCATCAATTAAAACATCCGTTACAATTCGCATCCAGCCTGCCATGATTACCCATTCCACATCATGGTCATGCAAGGTTTGGACGATCGCTTCATCTAGCGCTTCTCGACTGGCAAAGTCACGGTGATTCAGCAGCACAGCGGGAATATTCCAACGTGCCGCCCGTGTTGCCGCCTTGGCATCAGCATTGTTGTAGATCAGGACGTGAATTTTGGCATTGAGTTGGCGATCGGCAATTGCCTGGGCGATCGCCTCAAAATTACTGCCGCTCCCCGATGCCATCACGCCCAGCTTTAACGGGATGGCATCGGAATTGTAGGGCAACTGATCATTCGGCGAGATAAGGGTTAGCGTATCATTCGGCGAAAAAGTCATGGAATCTTCAACGGGGATAACTGATCACGTTGATTATGCCAGCAGTTCTGCATGGTCTACTTTTTCTGCATGTCCCCAAAAGGCTTCTAAATCGTAAAACTCGCGATCTTGGGGCATCATCACATGCACAATCACGTCGCCGTAATCCAGCAAGACCCAGCTTGCTTCGCCCTGTCCTTCCATATGTTTAGGCAGACGCTGCAAATCCTCTTCCACGGCATCTGCGATAGTGTAGGCGATCGCCCGCACTTGCACCTTAGAAAAGCCTGTGATAATGACAAAATAGTCTGCCAATAGAGACACTGCCGTCGTTCTCAGCAGGATAATGTCTGCGCCTTTTCGATCCTCGGCAGCGTGAACTGCGCTCAGCGCCAACTGCAAGCTTGAGTCCTCGATGGGTGCAGTAGCCACATTGGAGGTTTCAAGAACGGAGGCTGGGGAAGTGTTGGGAGAATTTTGCATTCAGTGTTTCCTTAATAAAATAGGGGATAAATTTGGACAGTGAGATCAAAGACGTTGGGTGAAGAAAAATTAAACTCTACCGTTCAACTACATCGCATCAGACAAAAAAAGTGAATTGACTAGGCGCTGCTCAATTTAGGTTTGTCGCCCTTAATAGATTGCTGCGCCATTTGCAGCGCCCAGTTGCGAGTCTGCAAAACGCGGGGGTGAACCAACGATCGACTGGCAAATAGCGATCGCATTGAGTCTTCACAGGTTTGCAAAACAGCGCGATATAAATTTTTGCGGCTGAGCTTGCGGAGTTCATTCAACTCGGTCGTATCGCCCCGACCCGGCTCCATGCTATCCGCCAAAAACACGACACAGCTTAGCAAGCTCATTTCAGCGCGACCCAGCGTATGATTGCGAACCGCTGCCAGCACTTCGGCATCACACACCCCAAATTCGTCCCTGGCAACGATCGCGCCCACATCAGCATGAAGCAAATGAGGATTGATTTCATCCATTGGATCAATGTCTAGTCCATCTGCTTTTGCCAGTTCCAACAAACGTTTTGGCTTAAAATACTTTGCCAAGTCATGCAGCAATCCAGCTTGAGCCGCACGTTCCCAGTCTAAATCGTGATATTGAGCTAACTTAACGGCAGTTTCTTCTACCCGAAGAATATGATTCAGCCGCTTTTCGGGAACATTCTCGCTCAACCAGTTTAAAACTTGCTGGCGATTCAGCGGCTTTAGGGAATCTCTTTGGGCAGGTAGGGGTTGAGTAGACAGGTCAGATTCGCAGATGAGTGGGAGACGCTGAGCATCGTTCAAGGAACCGCAATCTACTGAATGCGAAGGATGACCCATCAACGCGAAATGCTCCTAACTCGTGCCAACATGATTGAATTTACTCTAATACTGTGAAAGTCTATCTTAGAACTAAAAACCAAGATATTGCCATTCTAACCTAACCACATCTTCCAAGAGTATGAGACAGTTGAGACAAAAAAGTTGCGCTTGTAGGTATGGCACTGTTCAAAACGACTGACCAGTCCTTTTCCTGGTTTAAACTCTATCTAATTGGGTTGCTGCTGCTGTCTTTAGGATTGCGGTTTTGGGGCATTCAGCGCTTCAATACGTTGGTGTTTGATGAGGTTTATTTTGCCAAATTTGCCTACAACTACTTAAGCTGGACTCCATTTTTTGATTGCCATCCTCCCTTAAGCAAGTATTTGATTGCCGCTGGCATGTGGGTGGGGAGTCGCCTTCCCTTTGGGCAATCGGAGGTGAACGGGTTAGTGGGCGGGTTATTTGCCCCTTGGACTTATCGCTGGCTGAATGCCCTGACAGGTTCACTGATTCCGCTGGTGATTGTCGGACTTGCCTATCAACTGACTCGTCGCCACCGCTATGCCGCGATCGCCGGATTATTTGCGGCACTCGATGGGCTGTTTTTGGTGGAATCGCGCTATGCCCTGAATAATGTTTATCTGGTCATTTTTGGGCTACTGGGTCTGTGGTGTTTGCTGCTGAGTGTGGAGTATGGATCTCCTTTCAAGCGCAGCGGCTGGTTGCTGCTATCAGGGATTTGCTTTGGAGCATCGGCATCGGTCAAGTGGAACGGACTATGGTTTTTGCTGGCAGCTCATGGCTTGTTGCTGGCTGCTCAGGTGAACTGGCGATTATTTCCGCGATCGCCCACCTCCGCAACACTTACCGATTCTACAAAACATGATGTCCTAAAAAAATTAGCGCGATTGCGCTGGTGGCAAGTAGTCATCTATCTAGTCGCCTTAGTCGTCATTCCCTGCCTTGTTTACATCTTGATTTGGATTCCCCACTTGCAACTAAATGCAAAGGTGGGGTTTTGGGTCGATTTGTGGAACCTACAAGTTGAAATTTTGCGTTGTCATCAGCGCGTGGGGACTGGAGCAGCGGTGCATCCTTACTGCTCTACCTGGTTTAGCTGGCTAATTTTATGGCGACCTGTGGCTTATTTTTATAAAACCACGGGCAAAGGCGATCCACTCCCGTCAGAAATCGTATTGCCACCTAGCAACGCCGAGAAAGTGATTTATGATGTTCATGCGATGGGCAATCCGTTTCTCTGGTGGTTTTCAACGGGGGCGATCGCGATCGTGCTAGCGATCGTCGGTTGGGTGTTCATTCAACAAATCGCGATTCAGATTAATCAGCGGTTCAATCGGCGGACAAAAACAAGCTGGATCATGCCGATAGCATTGAGTTCAACCGAGCGATCGCTGCTGATTTTCCTGTCTATCTGCTATTTAGCAAACCTGTTGCCCTGGCTGCGGGTAACACGTTGCTTATTTTTGTATCACTACATGGGCGCATCGGTGTTTGCCTCAATGGCGTTGGCATGGCTCGTC
>JBBSCL010000369.1:0-4339 GCA_038250345.1 Leptolyngbyales cyanobacterium | reverse complement strand
GCACACCGCAAAAAAGTCTTCCGCATTCAGTAGCCCAATGTCGTTCATCCAATCGGAGCCACTCAAGAAAGGCGGATGGTGAAAGGCAATCAGCGTCGGGGCACCCTGCGATTGGCTGAGTTCTTGATCAAGCCATGCCAAGCTTTTAGCCGTGAGAGAGCCATGAACACAGCCAAATACGCTGGAATCTAGCAAAACGATGTGCCACGAATCTGCACGAAAAGATTTTTGCGGCGAAATGGGCGATCTCGTCAGCACTTGCGCCATTGTCTTTGGGCAATCGTGGTTTCCAGGCACCCAATACGCCGGAATTGCCAGCGGTGACAGCATCTCTTGCAATAGTTCATAGGATTTTGCCGTACCATCCTGAGACAAATCACCCGTTAAAAGTAACAGATCAGGTTGCCGTTCTAAAGCGTTTACCTGATCAATCACGGCTTGAAGCGAGCAACTAGTTTGCAAACCCAGCAACTTTTTTTGATCGTCGGCAAACAAATGGGTATCTGTAATTTGAGCAACTAGCAAGGATGAGGAAGAGTTAACAGCGATCGCACTCATAAAAAAGTTCCAACATTGCAATCAGTGAGTTTAGCCAGATGAAAGACACGCTAGGCTGAGATACATAGGTATAGAAACTCTTCATACAGATTAGTATGTTTGAGACTTTAGACCTGCGATCTACCTCAGCAAGCGGTATGATTCCGATCACATTAGACCTCGGTATAGAAGGGGTATCAATCCATGCGGCAAGAACCAATCATTGCAATTGATCATGTTAATCACTATTTCGGCTCAGGGCGACTCCGGAAGCAAATTTTGTTTGAGATCAGAACAGAGATCCAACCGGGAGAAATTGTGCTGATGATGGGTCCTTCTGGTTCTGGAAAAACCACGTTATTGACGCTGATTGGGGCACTCCGGTCTACCCAAGAAGGCAGTATGAAAGTTTTGAACCAAGAATTGAGTGGTTCCTCTAATCGCTTGTTAGTGGAATTACGGCGCAACATTGGCTATATTTTTCAGGCGCACAACTTGCTAAATTCTCTGACTGCTCGCCAAAACGTGCAAATGTCTATGGAGTTGCATGAGAATCTATCTGAGCGACAGCGGCGGCGTGGAGCCGAAGAGATGTTAGAAGCGGTTGGGTTAGCAGATTGGAGTAACTACTATCCGCAAGAGTTGTCGGGTGGGCAAAAGCAACGAGTTGCGATCGCCCGTGCCCTTGCTAGTCATCCCAAAATTGTTTTAGCGGATGAACCTACTGCCGCCCTAGATAAACAATCGGGTCGAGATGTGGTAGAAATCATGCAAAAACTAGCAAAGCAGCAGGGATCATCCATTTTATTAGTGACTCATGATAACCGCATTTTAGATGTAGCAGATCGCATTCTTTACATGGAGGATGGCTATCTGTCACCGTTGGAAACGGCTCCTGTCTAAATGCCATTCCTGACGATTTCAATGGTCTTAATAATGAGTATCTGAAGCAGCAGATTGAGGCGCGACACAGCCAGAAATAAAGAACTCTGTGCGAATTTTATTAAACTCAATCAAATCTCCATCTTTGAGAAATCGCTGCTGCAATGGGACTAACTTAGAGCGGTTGACGTAGGTGCCGTTGCTGCTACCTAAATCCATAATGCAAAAACCCTCGTGTGGGTGATGCCCGATGACTGCGTGGCAGCGGGAAATGGATTTTTCTAAAATGGCGATCGCGCAATTACTGCTGCGCCCAATCAGCCAACTGCTTGCCACTCCAGTGACTTGAGTGGACTGACTATTTGTCAGGTTAGTCGTCAAAAAAGCGGTACGACCTGTGGTGACAGCTTGAATGTAATTAGAGCTAATTTCACAGCGGCTTGGCGCATTCAAAATAGGTTCGATGAAGGTTGCAACCTGGCTAAAATTTTGTCCAAGTTCTTCAATCAGAGATTCCGAAATAGACGGATTTTGCTCCAAAAACAGGTGAGTGCGTGGGTCAACTTGACCAGAAGATTTCAGATTCAACATGCTTACCTAATCTAAAAAACTTATGACAATGCAACAACAAGCGAATAACCGAGTTGCTGAATCTAGACCCTGGATGCAACCTAATTGATGATTAAATTTTATCGAAACAGTTAGTAATTACTCTCAGTTTAGTTTTGGGTCTAGCTAAGTGCGACTACATAGACTAAACATCAGCTTCATTACCTAACGCAATAACTTAAGCCAAACTTTTCTAAATCTTTATAGAGTCTGCTACTATTTCCAATCTCTTTAAAGCGTTCTTAAGTATTTATTCCTGCTCTTTGATTACCACAAGGCGCGCCGCCGTAGATCCGAGTTTTTACTACTTTGATCGGTTGAAGTCGGGACTGGAGTAGGTCTACCTGGATTTAACTTTTCAATCTCGGGTGAAACATTCGCTTGATTAGGAGCTTGAACGCTAAGCCCAGTATTGATCGTTTGATAGGTCTGCCTGCCCAAATTAAACCTGTTTTGCCACCAGCCTTGAGAACTCGCATACCGAATTCCGATCAAAGATAGAATAAAAAGTATCAGTGCTGGAACCCACCAGGCTGTTTGTTGCCGCTGCTTTTCAGCACTCTTGTTCGCGCTCATCGTTTACGCTCCGTTGAGGGTTTGCTGTCAGCGATCGCATTAGACATCCAGCCTATATTAGCCGTTCCTTGCGTTCTACTTCATGATCTCGTCATCTTGACCCCAAAAGCCCTGATGCTTAGTGACCGTTAAGTCTCCCAATACCTTTACTTGGCAAGACAATCGACGATTTTTTTCTAGAGCATGAGGGGGTAAAGATAGGCGCGTTTTTTCTTGCCAGCCCATTTCCGAAACCGCTCCTTCAATTTGAACCGCACAAGTGCCACAGGTGCCAAATCCGTGACAGTTAATCGTGTTGGCTGCACCGTTGTAAACTGCCGCTCCATTATCCAACATCACTTGACGAAGATTGGCACCCAGTTCGCACTCAAACGTTTTACCTTGAGCTTTGATAGTCGGCATGGTGATACACTCTCTTGAAGGTTTTTGCTATCAGTGTTCTGTGAGGAAGCTTTCGAGGGTCTAAGAACTCGATAAAATCACTCTAAAGCTATTTTTTATCTATCAATTCAAAATTGCAAGACCACTAAGAGATAGTTTGTAGATTTGATTTTCTAGCCCTATGTAAAAGTTCGTTGACAAAATATTTTCGATACTCAGGAAATCACTGAAGAGAGAGTTAGGCAGGGGGTAGAGTCTGTCCCATAAAACTTAAATTCATTTAAATCACTTGAGATAGTGAGTGTAAAACGGTAAGCCTAACCTATTAGAGTGGCAAAATGGTCATACCGTATAACAAAAAATGACTATGACGATTCTCGCAACGTTGAATGCTGCCCTAGAACAGGGAATGGCTCTCAAGGTGATTAGTGGGCTGAACAATTTTGATCGCGATCGCGTTGCTGCGGTGGTCAATGCCGCTGAGCAGGGCGGAGCAACCTTTGTAGACATCGCCGCCGATCCAGGACTGATTCGCATGGTGAAGCGGTTAACTAGCCTGCCCGTGTGTGTCTCTGCGGTGGAGCCTGATAAACTGGTTGCTGCTATGCAAGCCGGAGCCGATTTGGTCGAAATTGGCAACTTTGACAGCTTCTACGCGCAGGGCATCCGCTTTGAAGCCGCCGAAGTGCTGGCGATCACCCGCGAAACGCGCCGCTTGCTGCCCTCTGTGACTTTGTCGGTAACAGTTCCCCACATTTTGGAACTGGATCAGCAAGTGCAACTCGCCGAAGCTCTAGTCAACGCGGGGGCAGACATGATTCAAACCGAAGGCGGCACGAGTAGCGCTCCGGTTCATGCGGGAACCTTGGGCTTACTTGAAAAAGCGGCTCCAACGCTGGCGGCTGCCTATGAAATTTCTCGTGTGGTAACCGTGCCTGTGCTGTGTGCCTCTGGATTGTCGAGTGTGACGGTGCCGCTGGCGATCGCGGCGGGTGCTTCGGGTGTGGGCATCGGCTCTGCGATCAACAAACTCAGCAGCGAAGTGGAAATGATTGCGGTAGTTCGCAGCTTAGTAGAAGCACTGGCGACAAACAAGGTTCACGATCGGGTTTAGGAGATCCGTAGGGGCGCAGCATTCGGCAGATGGTTCTGCTTGAGTTGCAAGGATTTTTGCCCGAATGCTACGCCCTGACAACCGCAAGGTTCGATATTTTTAATGTATGACTAACCCAGATTCACAATTCACTCCAGAAGAGTTGCAGCAGTGGCAATCGGCGATCGCAGAAGCCGATCGCCACAATATTTGGTGTCATTGCAAAAAGTGTGATGCTGAATGGGTGGCTTCCACGCCAGT
>JBBSCL010000368.1:0-4343 GCA_038250345.1 Leptolyngbyales cyanobacterium | reverse complement strand
TTGCAGTACGCCTTTACCGTGAATGGACAGGGGCAAACCTCGCTGATGGCTTTGCGGCGGTTGGTGGATAGCACCCTCAGCAACCGAATTTTGTCGGTGCCAGGAGTCACTCAAGTCACTGTCTACGGTGGCGATGAACGGCAGGAACAGGTGCTGGTTGATCCGGCAAAACTGCGATCGCTCAATGTTTCCCTGACCGAAGTTACCGATGCTGCCAGGGGTGCAAATTCTAATGCTCCCGGCGGGTTCCTGATTGGCGGCGGTCAAGAACTTTTGGTGCGCGGCATTGGGCAGGTGAACTCGATCGCAGACTTGCAGCAGTCCGTTGTCAAAGTCGAAGACGGTAACCCGATTTTGTTGCAAGATGTGGCAACGGTGCAAACGGGTAGTGCGCTAAAACGGGGGGATGCTAGCTTCAACGGGCAACCTGCTGTGGTGCTAATGATCAACAAACAGCCCGATGTTGATACTCCCACCGTAACCAAAGCGGTGGAAGCCGTACTGCAATCCTTGCAACCCACCTTTCCAGCCGATGTCCAAGTAGCACGGACATTCCGTCAAGCTAACTTTATTGATACCGCCATTCGTAATGTCAGTCAGTCGCTTGTCGAAGGCATCATCATTGTGTCGGTAATCATGCTGCTGTTTTTGATGAACTGGCGCACAGCGATAATTACCCTGACGGCGATTCCCCTGTCGCTGTTAATTGGTGTGATGTTGATGAAAGCGGTTGGCTTGGGCATCAACACCATGACTTTAGGGGGATTGGTTGTTGCTCTGGGCGCTTTTGTCGATGACTCGATCGTGTACATGGAGAATTGCTATCGCGGACTGCGAACAAATCAGATTCAAAGTGACCCCAAGCACCCGTTCAAGGTCATCTTTGATGCATTTGTAGAAGTGCGGCTGGCGGTGATTTTCTCAACGGTGATCATTATCGTGGTCTTTGCACCAATTTTTAGCTTGACCGGAGTAGAAGGACGGATTTTTGCCCCGATGGGGCTGGCATATTTGCTGTCAATTGGGGCTTCCCTTTTGGTTGCGATGACCCTAACCCCAGCACTGTGCGCCATTCTCCTGGCAAATCACACCCTGCCCCAGGAGAACACGTTCGCTTCGCGTTGGGCAGAACGGTTGTATCGTCCGCTGCTCAATTTGTCGTTGCGATCGCCCCAAATCATCCTAGGGCTGGCACTGGCAGCATTAATTGCAACGATGGCGCTTGTCCCCTCCCTCGGACGGGTTTTCCTACCAGAATTCCAGGAAAAGTCACTGGTCAACTCAATGGTTCTCTATCCCGGTGTATCGCTGGATATGACGAACCGTGCAGGACTAGCACTAGCAAATTCGCTCAAAGATAACCCTCTATATGAATGGGTGCAGGTGCGAGCCGGACGCGCTCCTAGAGATGCGGACGGGGCTGGAGTAAACATGGCGCATGTGGATGTGGAACTGAGCGACCTGGCGATGCAAGACCGTGAAGCCAGCATCAAACAATTGCGGGAAGAGTTCAACAAACTGCCGGGTGTTGCCTCTAACATTGGTGGATTTATTTCTCACCGGATGGATGAGGTGTTATCCGGGGTGAGAAGCGCGATCGCGGTGAAAATTTTTGGACCTGACCTGGCTCAACTGCGAACCATTGGTGAGCAGGTGCGTGATGTCATCCAGCCCATTGACGGAGTTGTAGACTTACAGCTTGAACCCCAGCTACCTATCCGTCAGGTGCAAATTCAGTACGATCGAGCGGCGGCGGCTAGGTATGGTTTGAGCATGGAGGCAGTTTCGGATGTGGTAGAAACGGCACTTAACGGTCGTGTCGTATCGCAAGTGCCAGAGAATCAGCAGTTGATCAACATCACTGTTGGCTTACAGGAATCGGCTCGAAATAGTCTGGATGCCATTCGCGCCATTCCCATCAGCACTCCTACTGGGCAAATCATTTCGCTAAGTACTGTTGCCAAAGTAGACTACGGCATGGGAGCCAATGTAGTGAACCGGGAAGATGTGTCGCGGCTGATCGTGGTTTCAGCAAACGTTGCCGATCGCGATTTGGGTAGCGTTGTCGGCGATATTCAGTCCCAAATCAACCAAAAAATCAAACTGCCCAGTGGTTATTTTATCCAGTACGGCGGACAGTTTGAATCGGAGCAGCGTGCTACCAACAACCTGCTAATCTTTAGCATTCTGGCGGCGATTGTGATTTCGGTGTTGATGTTCTTTTCAGTTAAATCGCTTCCCGCTACAATCGCCATCATGATCAATCTTCCACTGGCTCTAGTGGGTGGCATTATCTCGATTGTGCTGACAGGAGGTGTGATTTCGGTCGCTTCTCTCATTGGCTTTATTACTCTATTTGGAGTCGCTGTTCGGAATGGTTTGTTGTTGGTTGACAACTACAACAGCAAGTTTGCTCAAGGAATGCATCCCAAAGATGTAATTGTAAAAGGCTCATTGGAACGAATTGATGCCATCTTGATGACGGCGCTGACCTCAGCACTAGGAACATTGCCCCTGGTACTCTCTCAGGGATCTGGAAACGAAATTTTGCAACCGTTGGCGATCGTGGTCTTGGGTGGTTTGTTTACCTCCACAGCATTAACTTTGTTGGTTATTCCGGCGATCTATGCCAAATTTGGCAAATTCTTGATTCCTAGGCGCAAAGTGGTAGAGCCGATTATGGTCGATTCTGACTTTGCTCCTGCTGATACGATGGCAAAATCTTAGCCACAATGGTTCTTCAATTGCTTTGAAACGCGATCGTCCTCTTTTTCAGAGGGCGATCGCTAGTAAATTGCTATAGCCATATTAGAAATATCTGATAGAGATGCTTCTGGTAGAGAGTTGATCTCTTGAGCCGTTCAGCTTACGGTAGAGAGTTTCCTGTAGAAGAGCTAGCCGTATGGTGATGGGGGTGAATATGAGGCTCACTCACAAGAATGCCTGGGTGATGGTCGTGCTGGTGCTGCCCATCATGGAAGTGTTCATGCTCATGCGAAAGGCTTTCAAGTTGAGATTCATGCTTCCTGGGTGAAAGTATCAGTTGAACCAGTGCGAGTAGCACTAGTCCAAGCAAGCCGCCATAGAGAAATTCAACCTCCCTAAAATGGATGCCCAGCCATCCTGCCAACGGGTAAGCAAAGACCCACCACAGATGGCTCCAGGCAAACTGCGCTCCGTACACTCGCCCTTGAGCATCCGTTGGAGTTCGGTCAGCAATCAATGTTTGAGCCGAAACATTCACGCAGGTTTGTCCGGCTCCGGCAATTAGCCACAGCACCATCAAGAATCCTAAGCCTGCTTGATTTGCAGGCAACAGTGCAACGGTGATCAATAGGACTCCCACTAAAATCAGTGTCGTTCTTGCCCAACGCTGACTGAGCGACCCCACCACTACTGCTGCGATCGCACTATGAACCATCGGCAGGAATCAAAAGAGCCATGCCGATGGTTTGAGTTAAGCGTTCAAAACCCTCTAATAGCGGTCATCATGAACAAAATCGCTACGTATCCAACCCTTCGCGCCTGACTGGCGAAATTGAACCCGATACCAGGTAAACCCTTCGTTATCACAGGCTTTCGCCAAGATCACTACGGGATCGCCCGAATAGCCAATATGACGAGCATAGGCATTGCGACTTGCCCCATCCCGAACATTGATGGGAGCGCGTGATTCAGAACTGACCAAAAAGCCAGTATTACCCGAATTCATGCCGTTATATCGGCAATTTTGAGCAAACCCAGGAGCCGCACTGAGCAATAAACCACTTAGCGCTAATCCTAGGTATTTCAAACTGTTGTGTAAATTCATGATTGGTTCCTAACGTGTTGGTTTAAAGTTTCGAGTAAAATTCATCCAGCGGTTGATTTTCCCGCCAGTGATGTTGAGAATAGGTACACTCACCACGCTGGTGTCACCACCAGCTTCCTCAGCAGAAAAGTAAATCGGCGTTTGTTCTGGATTTCCCAGTCCATAAGCACCAGCTAAGTCATTCGCAAGTTGACAGCTAATATTAAAATTGCCCATATTAATGGAGCCGTTTCCAGTGCTATAACTCCAGGTTGTCCCAGGAGAAAGTCGCCCTGTGGAACACATCAAATGCGTGATTTCAACCATTTTTGCAATGTGGACATCATAAACTCGCAATTTGCCTCCATAGGCGGGTCTAGTGGTGTCAGTATCCGGAGCCACAAGGCTAAACATCCCTTCTGCTGCGCTTATGGTCATGGGGAGGGCAGTAGACGCTTGAGTCGGAACCGCGATCGCCTAGGTTAACAGCGGAGCCGTGATCGACAGCAGCCTCTTAAAAATCAGACTTTTCATTAATTTGCACCCAAGAGTT
>JBBSCL010000367.1:0-4359 GCA_038250345.1 Leptolyngbyales cyanobacterium | reverse complement strand
GCTATCCATCAGGCTTCTTTGAAAAAGCGGATCAGTTCACGCACATGATCAAGCACTTGTCCATCGGTGCTGAGTTGGGCGATCGCGTTTCTGCCTTCCCGTGACAATCGCTCGTGATCGGCTTGATTCGTAGCTTTCAGGTCTTCGTGGGCAGTGGCAAGTTGGGTCAGGTCTTGTCGCAGGGCGGTTGTTAGCCGTTGAACAGTGGCGGCTTGGCTATCTGAATTTTCCACATTAAATTGATACTCTAGTTGTTGCAAGTTGCTTTCTACCTAGGTTAAGCGATCGCGTAATTCCACCACATCTTCACGGGGATAGCGCACTGTTCGCCCAATCGCTTGCAGTCGATCTGCCAAATATTGATAGAGCGCGATCGCCGGACGCAAGATCGTAAACAGCAATGCCGCCGCAGAACTGATGTAGCCAATGGCGCTAATCCCACTGACTGCCAGCGAATATAGCCCCACCGCAGACAGAAGATGCAGGGCGATTGCCACCCACAGCGATCGCTGAGATAACTGCTGCACATACCGCATCTGTGACTCATCCACGGCAATCCCTTGGTTGCGAGACTCTGCCACATCTGCCAACACGGCTTTTGCGCCAAAGTGGATATTCCAGGGCACCGTCACAATCACCAGTAGCCACCAAAAGCTAGCAGCGCCAACCAACCAATCTAGAAAATTGCCAGATGGAATATGCAGCAGTTGCAAAACGCCGAATATCGCTAAGACCAATACCGCTAGGGCGATCGTAGAACCAAGGAACCCACCAATATCTCTAGAATTCATTGCTTTAACGGTTACATTAGAATGTTATTCTTCATCTTGGATGAGCATTTTTCTGCACGTCGTAAATCTGTGCCACTTTACCAAGCGCTTTCCAGATTGCACTTGCACCCTTCACAGCATTAAAACTGTCTTTCAGAAAAATTATCCTCACTCCAAGTTCGCAACAATTCTTGATACACTTCGCAATAGTTCTTAACATTCTGCGCTGAGAGCGCTTTGGAGATTTACAGATGGCAATTAGTATTGAGTCTGCTCGCTCTATTTTTCCAGGAACTTTAGCCGCTAACGTTGTTCCCGCAACGATTGAGTCATTCAATCAACTAAACGCAGAAGACCAGCTAGCACTGATCTGGTTTGCCCACACTGAAATGGGTAAAACGATTACCGTTGCTGCACCTGGGGCTGCCAGTATGATTTTGGCACAGGGCATTCTTGAGCAAATTAAGCAAATGTCTGCGATCGCGCAAACTCAAGTCATGTGTGACTTAACAAACCGTGCCGACACGCCCATTTGTCGCTCCTATGCGTCTTTCAGCATGAACATTAAGCTAGGTTTTTGGTATCAGCTTGGAGAATGGATGGCACAGGGCTTAGTGGCTCCCATTCCAGAAGGATATCAGCTTTCAACCAAAGCGGCTAATGTGCTGCAAGCTATTCGGGAAGCTGATTCGGGGCAACAGATCACTATTTTGAGAAATATGGTTCTCGATATGGGATTTGATCCAAACGCGCCCGGTAGCTATGAGAAGATTGAAGATCCTGTGGTGGTGCCAACCGATATGGCATCTCGGAGTAAAGTCAAGATTGAAGGCATTGAAAACCCCACGGTTTTTGATTACATCAATAATATGAACGCCAATGACTTTGAAGCGGCAATTGAGCTATTTGACCCGGAAGGCGCGTTGCAGCCTCCATTCCAAAAACCCATTCTGGGGCGGCAGGCGATCTTGGCGTACATGCGAGAAGAATGTCAAGGGCTGAAAATGATGCCAGAACAGGGCGTTGCCGAAGCACCCGACCAAGGCTATACCCCAGTGAAAGTGACAGGCAAGGTACAAACTCCCTGGTTTGGTGCTAGCGTTGGCATGAACATTGCATGGCGCTTTTTGCTCGATCCTCAAGGCAAGATTTTCTTTGTAGCAGTTGATCTCCTAGCATCGCCTAAAGAACTGATGAACTTAGTCCGAGGCTAAGTCATTGATGAAGGGCATGGAATGGTAAAAGCCTATTCCTAACCAGTTTTACGTTGAGTAGGGTGAATCAGATTCGCCCTACTTTTTTAAGTTTTTCGGGTCATTTTTCGAGTCAAACTGAAGTATGCAGATTATCGAAAGTGGACATGGCACAGTGGAATGCTCAGGATTACGCTAAAAGCTCCTCAGCGCAGGCAGCATGGGCGCAAGATCTGATTGCAAAACTTAACCTCAGTGGCAATGAAACGGTTTTAGATGTGGGCTGTGGCGATGGCAAAGTGACGGCTGAAATGGCGCGACGTTTGCCTGATGGATTCGTTTTGGGCATTGATAGTTCCTCCGAAATGGTGGAGTTTGCGATCGCTGAGCATTTACAGCCCGCGATCGCAAATCTACAGTTTGCCTGCATGGATGCCCGCCAAATTGAGAGCAACCGCCCCTTCGATGTCGTTTTTTCTAATGCGGTGCTGCACTGGGTCGATGATCATCCAGCGTTTCTGCGGGGTGCCAGTCGGGTGTTGCGATCGCGTGGCAAGCTCGTCACTTCCTGCGGCGGTAAGGGCAATGCTGCCGATATTGTGAGAGTGTTTGAGGCGTTAATCCAGCAGCCCACTTGGCAAGCTTATTTTACCAACTTTCAGTTTCCCTAATTTTTCTATAGTCCCGATGATTATGCGGTTTGGTTAGCAGACTCACACTTTCAGCCTGTGCGGGTCGATCTGGTGCCTAAAGATATGATCCACGCTGGGAAAGAGGGGCTAGCCAGTTGGATTCGGACAACCTGGATGCCGTACATTCATCGAGTGCCAGAATCTAGACGAGAGGAGTTGATTGAGGAATTTCTTCAAGAGTATCTAAATCAGCATCCACTTGATTCTCAGGGAAATTCTCATGTCAAAATGGTGCGGCTGGAAGTCGAAGCAATCAAGATTTAGCGGATAGGTGCAGTTGTTTGACATGAAATATGTATATGAAACGATCGCGATCGCCCAGCGAATCTTAACGGAACTGGGACGACGGCAGCGCAGCCTGATTTTTTGGGGAATATTTCCGATCGCAGTGCTGCTGCTGAATGGGTTGATTTTTGCCGAGCGCTCTAAAACGGCGTTACCGGAACCACTGACCTTGGGGCAAGCATTGGAGCGATCGGCACCCGCAACTTTAGTTGGAGCCGCGTTATTTTTTAGTTGTTTAGGCGGCAGCGTTGCCATTATCGTTGCGGAACGAGAACAGCGCACCCTGAAGCGGTTATTTCTCAGCCCTTTGAGCGGCATCTCCTATTTTTTGGGCATTGGGTTAGCACTGAGCGCGATCGCGATCGGGCAAACTTTCTTGGTTGGAGTGGTTGCGGTCTTCCTTGGCGCACAATTTCAAGGATCACCCCTGCTTGCCGCTACAATCATTCTGCTAAGCATTCTGTCTTACGTTGGCGTGGGTTTTATCTTAGGCACTCAACTTGCTCGTCGCACTGAAGACGTAAATACCCTAATTGCCGCTTTTGGCGTTCCGCTACTAATTTTGGGCGGTGCCTTCGTTCCAGCCTTCATCTTTCCAAAAACACTGCTCGATTTGGCTCAGTTCAATCCGATTTATCACATGACTGAAGCCTTGACCAAAGTTTTAGCAGAAGGAAGAAATTTATCCGAAATTGCCCTAAATTTTTGCTTCCTTGTCGTGTTCGCCATCCTTATGTTTGGTGCTGGCTGGCTATCTTACCGTCGTATGATTCAGGTAGAAAGAAGGTTATAGAAGTTTCAGCTTTCGGGTATCAGGTGCCAGGGAGCAGGTAGTTGTATCTCTGCGTCATTCGCCATTCGCCATTCGCCATGCTCAATATTCAGCATCTCTCCAAAAGCTATGGTCAAAAAGTAATTCTGGATGACTTGAGTTTGTCGATCGCAACGGGGCAAATTTATGGGCTGTTGGGACCCAACGGAGCAGGCAAAACCACTACGATCAATGTTCTTTGTAACTTGCTGAAAGCGGATAGCGGCACAGTGCAGGTGAATGGACAAACCATTTCCGAAAAAACAAAATATTGGATTGGCGTGGCTCCCCAAGAAACGTTGGTGTATCGATCGCTCACCTGTGCCGAAAATCTTGGCTTTTTTGCAAGTTTGTATGGTGTGCGGGGCAAGGAAAAAGCTCGACGGGTGCAAACTTGTTTGGAGGCAGTGGGTTTGGTAGATCGGGCAACCAGTTTAGCCGAGACCCTCAGTGGCGGGATGCAGCGTCGGCTGAGTTTAGCGATCGCGCTGGTGCATCAACCTAAACTGTTGATTTTGGATGAGCCGACGACAGGACTGGATGTGGAAGCGCGGTATGAGCTATGGAACTTGATCCGCCAGCTTAAAAATCAGGGCATTACGATTCTG
>JBBSCL010000366.1:0-4363 GCA_038250345.1 Leptolyngbyales cyanobacterium | reverse complement strand
GCCAATCGACCCGACATCAAAGCCGCTGCCGAAGCAGTGAAACCTGCGGCTCATCACCGAATTCATACCTTCATTGCCACCTCTGATATTCACTTGGAATATAAGCTGCGGAAAACCCGCGCTGAAGTGAAGGCGATCGCCGCAGATATGGTTGCCTACGCAAAATCCTTTGCCAACGATGTCGAGTTTTCACCCGAAGACGCGCTCCGCAGCGATCCCGACTTTCTTTATGAAGTGTTGGAGCAGGCGATCGCAGCCGGTGCCACCACCATCAACATTCCCGACACGGTGGGCTACACCACTCCCACAGAATTTGGCGCACTGATTCGCGGCATTAAGGAAAACGTGCCGAACATCGACCAAGCGATTATTTCCGTGCATGGTCACAACGATTTAGGCTTGGCAGTTGCCAACTTTTTGGAGGCAGTTAAAAACGGCGCGCGCCAATTGGAATGCACCATCAATGGCATTGGCGAACGGGCTGGAAATGCCGCATTAGAAGAATTGGTGATGGCGCTGCATGTCAGGCGGCAATACTTCAACCCGTTTTTGGGTCGTCCCGCTACTTCAGAAGAACCGCTGACGAAAATTGACACGCGCCAACTTTACAAAACTTCTCGTTTAGTTTCCACGCTGACCGGAATGTTAGTGCAGCCGAATAAGGCGATCGTCGGTGCCAATGCTTTTGCTCATGAATCTGGCATTCATCAAGATGGCGTGTTGAAAAATAAGCTGACCTACGAGATTATGGATGCCCAATCGATCGGCTTAACCGATAACCAAATCGTGTTGGGTAAATTGTCGGGTCGCAATGCCTTCCGCACTCGGCTGAAAGAATTAGGCTTTGAACTAACGGATCAGGATCTCAACAAAGCATTTGTGCGCTTTAAGGAATTGGCGGACAAGAAAAAGGACATCACCGATTGGGATTTAGAGGCGATCGCGCACGACGAGACACAGCAAGCACCCGATTTATTTCGATTGGAGCGAGTGCAGGTTTCCTGCGGCGACCATGCCTGCCCTACGGCAACTGTGACCTTGCGGACTCCCGACGGTCAAGAGCGAACGGATGCCGCGATCGGCACGGGACCGGTGGATGCAATCTATAAAGCAATTAATCGCGTGGTAACGGTGCCCAATGAACTGATTGAGTTTTCGGTGCAGTCGGTTACTGCCGGAATTGACGCGATCGGGGAAGTGACGATTCGCCTCCGCAATGGCGATCGCATCTTCTCTGGTCACTCCGCTAACACCGATATTGTGGTTGCCTCGGCTCAGGCATATGTCAATGCGCTGAATCGTCTATTCTCTGCGTTGCAGCAACAAGAACCCATTTCGGCTCAAAAAAGCGACATTCTTGTGGAGTCAGTAAAAGTTGCGGAAGCAACCCCTGTACAGAGCTAGTCGGATTTTCGCTAGTCCAATTTTCACAGTGAGCCTTGAAATGTAGAGAGGCTCACTGTGATTCACAAAACCGACTCATTGTAGGCAAAGGTTGAAATAGATGGGACCATTCGAGCAGTTCAAGCGCTTACCCTGGCGATCGCTAGCTCAGGCGAGCATTGTTGTAGTTTTGTTCGTGACCCTGCTGGAGTTCAGCATTGCTTTTGGGTTGCAATTTTCTCAGGTCAACACCGCCTTACGACTATTGTTTGAGCCGCCGCTAGGATTGCTGACGGAATGCGCGATCGCCTTTGGGCTAGGGGTGCTATCTGTCATTGCTTTAGAACGTATCGATCGCGCCAGTATTCGCGCTGGCAGCCTTTGGGGATTGGTGCTTTGCGTAGTGGTCGCATTTTTGATTAAAGGATGGTTGCCGATTGGCAATGCCTTATTTCGGGTGGAGCAGCTTCAGTTGGGTGGATTATTGGTCGGCATATTTTGGCAAGGTCGTCCCTATTGGCGATCGTTCAAACAGTGGTGAGAATTTAATTGAAAATAAAGCTCTAAGCTGAGCCTTCATCCGGTTGCTCAAACGCATTCACCAACCGTTCTAAGTTATCCGTCAGCCGATCTAACCGTTTCAGCGACTCTTCCTGCGACTCAGCCAACGTTTGCACCGTATCGCTCAAGGCAAAAATCTGGTAGCCCTGCTGCTGCACTTGATTTGCCAGAGAATCTACCCGTTCTGATAATCGATCAACCGTTTCCACCGTCGCCAAAACGGCTTCTCCAATTTGCTGCACGATCGCCTCTAACTGACTGTCTTGCTCATCCACCTCAAACTCTCGCTGCTAGAACAATTCACCTATCTTGCTATCCAGAACTACCCGATAGCCAAAAACACTCATCTTTTTAAGGCTGCTTACTTTGGCTGAATTTTGGCGAGAATTGTATTTTTGTAGTAGTGCAGAACGATTTGTTGATAGCCCGTTCCTTTCTGTGCCAAATTGTGGGCACCCCACTGGCTCAGTCCCAGTCCATGACCATATCCCCCACCGTTAATTTTAAAAGTAGTGGGATTCGCCTGTCCCTGCCCCTTGGTGGATGCCGCAGCATAATCTGACAACACTGTGAATTTTGTGCTTTTCAAGCCTAGGGCATTGCGTAAAGCGTCTCCCGTCATCGTGCGAGTTCCTGCATCCCCCACAATTCGCATGGTTCTGACCCGTCCATGGGGTGTAGTTTGTGCTGTCTCCATAGAAGTAATATTACCAACTCCCGTGATTCGGGCGCTTAGTTCACTGCGAGAAAAGGTTTTCACCCATTCATATTCTGGGGAACCTTGGTCAAAATCTGGAACCGCTTTCAGATAAGGCAAAGGGCGCGTCCAGACGTTTTCAACGTTTTCGGTATGCCCACCCGATGCCGAGTGAAACACCGCCTCAATGATGCGCCCCTGATGGATTAGCACTTGTCCTGCTGTGGCATTCACCGCTGCTTGCGTAGAAGCCGCTTCATCTAAAATGCCTTTATACACTTGCCATCCAGTCGTATCGCCGACATCATACAGGCGATTTGCGGTGCTTTGCCGTTGATACAATGCATAGGAACGGGCAGCAACCGCTTGAGCTTTCAAAGCTTCGATTGGCCAGGAGGGAAACATTTCGCCGCCCAAAACGCTGTAAAGATATTGTTCCAAATCCACATAGTTGACTGCGGTTAACCCTTTAGCCGTGGGAACAACGCGAGTTCTGCCGCGATACCAGCGATCGCCAATAAATACATAACCACCTGCTGTTGGTTCAATCCAAATTTGAGTCGATTGCCAGCGATCGACTTTAACCTTGCCATTTTGAGGTTGGGCAACAAAAGCATTCATCGCCGCAATTTCGCCCAAATTACGCCCAGCGCTGTCTCGCACCAGTGCCCGTGTGGAACTGCCAACCGTGACCTGTGATACTGATTCTTCAATGCCAACCCGCATTTCAACACTCGCTTGGGCAGGCGTTGCGATCGCCACACAGCAGATCGCAGAAAACCACCAGGACTGCTTACCAAACTGAATCAGCGAAGCTTTATAAGATAGAAAAGTCTGGGAAAATCCCTTTAGCTGCATCTCTTTAATTCTCCTCATATCCCATGAATTGGCTGATTGCGGGCTTGTTAAACCATGAAACTCAAACAATAGGCTGCACACTCACAACCGACCGTCACTCAAAAATTTGCTTCGTTTAACTCAGGCTGCTTCATCCCGCCTGAACAGCAACGTTGCTTAATGTAACTCAATTTCTTTACACAGGAGCCTCTTTATCTACCGGAAGATTTGATGTTTAGTCATACCTTGATCTAGACTAATTCGCTAGATGTGTGGTGATATACCAGATCAGGTAAGTTAAGGTCGTCTTATTTAGCGTTTCACAAAGCTTTGTGAAATTTCTTGAAGCTGCCGTAGAAGGTGGACTGTATCACGACCTGACTCAACGAATAAGACGCAAATTGCTCTAATTTGCTCCCAACCATGACAAAAATGTCACTATTAGGTAAAGTCGGCATTGAATAAAGAACGAGGCTTAGTGCAGATTACTTTTCTTGGAACCAGTTCTGGAGTGCCGACACGCAGCCGCAACGTGTCAAGCGTCGCGCTGCGATTACCGCAACGGGCGGAACTATGGCTGTTTGACTGTGGCGAAGGCACCCAGCATCAGGTGCTTCGTAGTGATTTGAAAGTGAGCCAATTGACCCGCATTTTTGTCACCCATATGCATGGTGATCACATTTTTGGGTTGATGGGTTTGTTGGCAAGCTGCGGTTTAGCTGGAAATGTAGAACATGTTGATATTTATGGTCCTCCCGATTTAGAGGAATACCTCAAAGCCTGCCGTCGCTATTCTCAAACGCATTTCTCTTACCCAGTGAAAGTGCATACCGTGAGTCCGGGCGTGGTTTATGAAGATGCAGAGTATACGGTCAGTTGCGAATT
>JBBSCL010000365.1:0-4369 GCA_038250345.1 Leptolyngbyales cyanobacterium | reverse complement strand
GCTTAGCTTCGCGGATGTTGCTATCAACTGCATCGGGATCAACCCCTAGCTGGGGTTGATCAAATTTCTCATGGCATCCTGCTTACTCAACTTTGCAAATCAATTAGTTCAATCTAGAGATCAATATCCTGGGATGTGATTTTGGGAAAGCTTAGTAGTTCTATCCGAGTAATTGAGCTATAGGCACAGTCTGCATCATCAATTGCTCGGTTTGACATTAGCTGAACGACAGAATCTTGTTCATTTAAAATCGCCAAAACAAAATTTGTATTCAGAAGAAATTTAATCCCACTCATTCCGCAATTGCCTTTGAATCTCTACTGGGTCTCCCTGAAAAGTGGGTGAGTCTTTCAAAATTCCGGCGTAGGTAGATAACGGTCTTTTTTGAGGAGATTCAGTATCACTGACAGCTTCGGAAGATGCTTGGCGCGATCGCTTTTGCAGCAAAAACTCAGCAAAGTCTAAAAGCTCTGCTACTTGATCCTCTGGCAACGCTTTCACCAGTTCATAGAGTTTATCGGCTGCATTCATACGTCTCAGGACTCCTTAATTTTTGCGATCGCCATCACATCCATGCTGACCGTTCCTACTCGATCGCCTGCCGAAACTCTGCCACAGCCTTTCCTTCATCGGTTTCAGCCATCATCACACAGCGACTCAGCAACCCAATATCCAGAGATTCTAACCCTGGCAGTTGACTGCGATCGATCCGTTGATAGCCGCCCACTTGAAGATGGTACAGACTGAAAACCCCATCCTCCCAAAACCAGACCTCCCTAACTCCCAGGGCTTGATACCGAGCCAACTTAGCTTCGCCACCGCTACTAAATACCACCTCAATCGACAGATCAGGAATTGCTCTAGATTCACTCACACTTGCCTCGCCAATGCAATACGATTCATCGGCTTGCACAGACACCACTCCGACTTTTTCTTGAGTCATTGAGCGGGTGGGTTTAAACCGAATGCCCTTGGTTAGCATAAACGTCATCACCAAATAGCCAATGAAGCTCGCAAATATCTCGTGATCGCGTCCCGGCATCAGAATTTCAACCGTCCCCTTGTAATAGGCTAATCTGACCCCTGGAAAACCTTCAAAGCCCTTTTGGATCAGCTTAAACTGCTCCCAGGTATGTCCACTGTGGATCAGTCGTTGTCCAGTTGGTTGTTCGAGTAGTTGAGTCATTTATTTCACCTCAAATCACCAGTGATCTGACCGCCCACCTGGTTATTGCTAGCGCTACTCCCTATTATGCCGCCAATGCTTCATTCAACTCCTGAATGATTGTATCCATCTCATCGCCAAACAGGTCATACATCCGAATGGTTCCACCCATGCCAAACGGCTCATACTCCAGATTCTCTGCCTCCAGGTGAAACGAAGTGGCGATGTAGTCCTTCATTATCCGCAGCCACTCCACCTGCGTTTCACTAAACTTCAGCGCTCCTGCCTGCTTGCGAAACACCCAATCTTGAAAATTCCGGTTCACCGTTGCTTCGTAGTTGGTGAGCGTGGCATCCGTCCCCACCACCCGCCGAATCAACGATACCAGCGCCACCAGTTCACTGATTGGGTTTTTACCGTTCACCTGTTCGATCTGTTCATAGGCTTGCCATACCCGCAATGGAGCCAGGTTGGGCTTCTGCATCTTCAGAATATCTAGCACCTCCTGCACCATTTGATAGGTGATGGTTCTGAGCTGGTAAGGCTGATTGTAAAAAATCCGCAGTGCCGTAATTTCATCCTTATTCGCTTCAATAAACTGGGTAAAGTCTTGAATCAGCGCCTGCGCCTGATCCTTCGCTTCCTGATCCCACCCAGCAAAGGTGACGCGATCGAGGTTCACCGTGTCGATAATCTGCTCATGAATCTTCCGCACATTGTCCACATAGTCCACCAGTTCCCCGGTGAAGATGCCAGATGCCGCCCGAATCAGGGCTTTTTGAGCCGCTTCTATCTGTCCCTCTGTCGGCACTTCCGTTGCAGATAGTTGATGAGTGGCGATCGCCTTGTCTAAAATTACATCCGGGTCGTAGGCATCCAGCAATGCCGCTGCAATCTCCCTGATGCTCTTGCCGCCCGACAACTCCTGAAGCTTACTTTGCTCTTTCGGGGTCATCTGGCGCTCTAGCCGAGTCAGCCGACTCGCCAACGACAAAAACGCATCCTCATCCTCTGCCCCCATCATCACGCCCATCATCAAGTCTTTGATGGCAGCAGAGGGCCTGCGCTCCAGCGCCCGCGTGTCCGTCTTCAGGGTCTTGGTAACGCCGACCGCATCGACAATCACAAAATGGGTCTTAGCCGTTTGAGCAGAGGGGGTCACCTTCTGCAACGCATCCATATCGAGGGTGCGCGTGCCCCGACCTTTCATCTGGTCAAAGTAGTTCTTCGATCGCACATCCCGCATAAACAGCAGGCACTCTAGCGGCTTGACATCCGTGCCCGTGGCAATCATATCCACCGTCACCGCAATCCGAGGGTAATAATCATTCCGCAACTGCGCCAGCACCGATTTGGGGTCTTCCACAGCTTTATAGGTCACCTTCTTGCAAAAGGCATTCCCCTCCCCAAACTCCTCCCGCACGACCGTGATGATGTCATCGGCATGACTGTCATCCTTAGCAAAAATCAAGGTCTTCGGCACTTCTTGCCGATTGGGAAAAATCTCCGGCAGCTTCTCCCGAAAGGCACGAATCACATTGCGGATCTGACTGGGGTTCACCACCTGCTGATCCAATTGCCGCCCCGAATACGTCACCTCCTCATCCAGTTGCGCCCAGCGCTGGGTACGGGTCAGCTTCTCCCGTTTTTCCACATACTCCCTGGCAACCAGACGGCTCCCATCCTTTGTAATCTCGGTCTCGATAATGTAGGGCAGATAGCCCACATTCACCCCGTCGATAACCGCTTGCTCGTGGGTGTATTCGCTCACCACATTTTCATCAAAGAAGCCAAAGGTGCGTTTGTCAGGCGTTGCCGTCAGCCCAATCAGAAACGCATCAAAATAGTCCAGCACCTGCTTCCAGACGTTGTAGATCGATCTATGGCATTCATCGATCACAATGAAGTCAAAAAACTCGATGGGCAGGCGATCGTTGTATACCACTGGCATTGGGGCTTTGGGCTGCACCAGTTCGTTCGGGTTCGCTTCCTCTGCCTGGTCATCTAACTCTTCTCCTTTAAGAATGGAGTAGAGCCGCTGAATCGTGGAGATACAAACCTGGCTATCGGTTGCCACATAGCTCGACTTCAACCGCTGCACCGAGTAGAGTTCGGTGAACTTGCGATTATCATCGTTGGGCGTATAGGACATAAACTCCTGCTCTGCCTGTTCGCCCAGGTTCTTGGTATCCACCAGGAACAAGACTCGCTTCGCTTTGGCGAACTTCAACAGGCGATAGATAAAGTTGATGGAGGTGAACGTCTTGCCGCTCCCGGTAGCCATCTGAATCAGGGCACGCGGACGAGCCGCTTTGAACGACTGATCCAGGTTATTGATGGCGCGAATCTGGCAGTCTCTTAGCCCCTTAGTTGGCAGAACGGGCAGATCTAACAGCCGTGTTCTGAGTGATTTATCCTGGGTTAACCAGGCTTGAAACGTCTCAGGGCGATGGAACGCAAAGACCGGACGCGATCGCGGTTTGGGGTCACGCCGATCGGTAAAGCGGGTGAGAATGCCGGTACTCTCGTAAATAAACGGTAGAGGCTGATTGTTGAGGTACTTGAGCTTGCTATCGGCATACTCGCTAGACTGTTCCTCCACGATGGTGAGGCGATGCCCTTCCTCTTCCCGCTTGGCTTCAATCACACCGACGGGTAGCCGATCCACAAACAACACATAGTCAGCGGGTCCCGCATCCGTCTGGTATTCCCGTACCGCAACACCCAGACCCGCATTCAGATTAATCTTACTTTTGGGCTGCACAATCCAGCCTGCTTGGGTTAAGAAGGCATCAATGCGATCGCGGGCTTGTTGTTCGGGGTTTTGATTCGCTGATGCCATAGCTACTTAGAAATATGGCAGGTGTCATACTCAGGGTTCCCATCATCTTGGCATTGACCACGGGCGATCGTCATGAGTTTGCCCGTAGTTCACTCAATTAAGTCATCTGCTAAGAGTATAAATACTTAGTCCAGTTTGAATGTTCTAGATATTCACCTGGCTCAAAAATGAATCAAAAACGAAGATGAACTTTGCCGTTTGGAAGATGTGCCAGTTGGGAGTGTCTCAAAAACGCTGGTTTAGTTAACAGTATTCCTGAGACACGGCTTATAGCTCTAAAGTTATAACTATCAAGCTTCCCACTGACTCTCCGTATTCCAAAATTAAGAAATTCAACGAGTTTTGAGACAACGTTTCTAATG
>JBBSCL010000364.1:0-4373 GCA_038250345.1 Leptolyngbyales cyanobacterium | reverse complement strand
TTGCAGGTTGCTCCCGCGATTACGACCACCGGCGATATTCGATTTCGCACCACATTATTATCGCCGCCCCCCGGATACACCCTGGTAAATCCCGATGATGCCAAGACCTTTATTGCAGATTTGCTGGCGGGGGCAACCGTTAAACTGATCGGGGAAGCACCCTGGCTAGAAAACAGTCGGTTGCCGATTGCAGAAGCCGGACAACTGACGATTGAGATTATACACAAGAGTCAGTCTCAACCAACATCAACACCGAGCCAAGATTGTTTAGTCTACAAAGTCGATATAGATGGTATCGAACCAACTCAGGGAAAACTGGCGATCGTGGGCACAGGTCCCGGATCGGCGGTATGGATGTCTCCAGAAGTCAAACAGATCTTAGAATCGGCAACGGATTGGGTTGGTTACAAAACCTATCTCGATTTGGCAGAACCCTTGCGGAAAACCCATACTACCCGCCACGAATCGGATAATCGGGTAGAACTCGATCGCGCTCGGTTCGCGTTAGATTTAGCGGCACAAAAACGAACGGTGGCGATCGTCTCCTCTGGCGATCCGGGAATCTATGCGATGGCAGCCGCCGTGTTTGAAGTGTTGGAGCGAGAGGCAAAACCGGAATGGCAGGAGATTGAGATTCAAGTCTGTCCGGGAATTTCGGCAATGCAGGCAGCCGCAGCCCAGGTAGGCGCACCGCTGGGGCATGATTTTTGCGCGATATCCCTATCTGATATCCTCAAACCTTGGGATGTGATCGCTCAGCGGATTAAAGCAGCAGCACAGGCAGATTTTGCGATCGCCTTCTACAATCCTGTCTCCAAACAGCGCACTTGGCAATTGGAAAAAGCCAAAGCCATTTTGTTAGAATGGCGATCGCCCGAAACGCCTGTTGTACTGGCGTGTAACATCGGCAGATTAGGGCAAACAGTGACCGTTAAACCCCTCGCTCAGTTGGCGATCGAGGATGCCGATATGCGAACCGTGATTTTGATTGGCTCCAGCAAAACCCGGATAGTACAACAGCGCCCAGGAAAGCAATGGGTGTATACGCCACGGCACTATTAACAGCCATTATTTTGATACCTTATCTCTGAGCCAAGAAAGAGCGCTTTCTACATCTGCTACTTTTTCTCCGGTTGGAATGGGCGGGCGTTGCACCATCACCACTGGAATCTTTTGTTCTCGTGCAGCAATGATCTTGGCGTAGGTCGCATGACCGCCGCTATTTTTGCTGACGATCGCCCCAATCTTATACTGCTGTAACAGCGATCGCTCATTTTCTAGCGAGAAAGGTCCGCGATCGAGCAACAACTCGCCCGGTGGCACTAGGGTATCTGGCAATGGTGGATCGATCATCCGCATCAGAAACCAGATATTCAGATGAGCAAAGGTAGAAAGTTCTTGCCGACCAATGGTCAGAAAAACCCGCTGGGCTAATCCCGGCAAAACTGTTGCGGCGGTGGCATTACTATCTACATCAATCCAAACATCTCCCGCTACAGGTTTCCACGCCGGACGAATCAACATCAAATGGGGAATATTTACTGCTGTAGCTGCGATCGCGGCATTAAACGAAATTTGAGCTGCAAATGGATGGGTCGCATCAATCAGTACATCAATAAGCTGTTCTTTTAGATAGTTCACTAGCCCTGAAACTCCTCCAAAGCCACCAATTCGCGTCTCTTTAAATGGCACAATAGGCTGACGAGTTCGACCTGCCAAAGAGGTCATGATTGCCACGCCTGAGATTTCAGCGGTTTTAACGGCTAGCTCTGTCGCATCACCCGTTCCACCCAAGATCAACACTCGTTTTCGGTTACTCATTTCACAAGCTTCCTCACTCCTTCACTGACTCCAATTGTGTGTACAGCCTACCTTTAATTCCTTTTCCCACTGATAGCGATCCTAAGCCAATGGATCTCCCCGATTGGCTGCATTGGGTTGACAGTTGCCCCAGTACAAACACATGGGCAGCAACGCACGTCGATCACTTGCCTCATGGAGCCGTTGTTTTTACACGCCATCAAACCGCAGGACGAGGACAACATGGGCGGATCTGGCATTCGCCACCGGGTGTATTAACAGCAAGTTTTGTCCTCGATTTTCCAATTGCTCAATTATCAGGGTTAAGTTTGGTCATTGGGTTAGCTGTGATTTATGCTATCGAAGATTTGCTCCCCGATCAGCGCGGCAGATTGCGCTTGAAATGGTCAAATGATGTGTTGATTGCAGGGCGCAAAGTGACAGGAATTTTGTGTGAAGCTTCTGGCGGTCGTTCTGGACAGACACGGGTTGTCGTAGGCATTGGCATCAACCGCTGTGTTGACTTTTTTCAAGCGGGGCTGTCTTCAGAGCAGGTTGGTAAGGCGATTAGTCTACACGAAATTGCTGGTCTAGTGCCAGAGTTAGCGCTGCTGGAGCGATCGCGACATTATCTAATGCAGGTGCGAGATATTGTTGCTCAAAAATGTGACTCAACTCAATTTTTGGGAATTGTTCCCTTGTTTCCTGAACTGCATCAACGTGATGGCTTACGCGATCGCCCCATTACCCTAGAACTAAATGGAGAAGCAGTTTTAGGGCAGGCGATTGGGTTTGATGATCAGGGCAGATTGTTAGTGCGATCGCCCTCAGATATCATTCGCGCTTTTACATCAGGACGGATCATTCAGTATTGAAGTCCTTTAGATCTGGGTGAGGGCTTCATGGTTTCGGCAGCATACTTTCCAAGGCAATCTGCAAATCTTGGGTTAAGTCTATAACGGCTTGTTTCGCGTTTTTTCGCCCACCTTGATAAGAGTTCCAGCGATCGGAGACCGAAATGGGTTCGCCAATTTTGAGAAATGCTTTCTGTCTCCCTAATTTAGGTCGATCAAATGGATTTCCGCCTTTAATCCGGCAAACCATATCCCAAACCAGCAGCGTTGTTTCGGCAAAGCGGTCTACAGTTGGTTTTTCGTTGACGTAGTTGCCCGTAACTGCCACAAAACTCTCCACCAGCCGCATATGCCATACGCGCAAATCTGCTTCTTCTGCCACGCGATCGGCTAGCCCTCTTTCAAGCGGTGAGCCTGTTTCGAGGTTTATGTCATCTCGATAGATGCAATCCCAACCAGCTTGCTCCAATCGGCGACAGCGATCGATCACACTGCCTCTAGGTTGCAGGTTGAAATGATCTTCTGCAACCTGTAGTGCCGCATTTAACAAAGCATTGAGTCGCGCTGAAAAGGCTTCATAGGGAGACATTGGTAACGCTGTTGAGTCAGTCCTGCTTACATTAATAATGGGTAAAGCTTTATGATAAAAGCGCCTATAAAAATCTTCCATCACTGATAGAAGATGTTCGCCCAAACGATATAGACGTTTATATAGAGTAGACTCATGCAATCTTTGAGTTTGACTCATCTCTAAAGTTTCTATGCCAGTGTCTACCTCAAGTTGAGTAATAATTTTTTCCACGGCTGCCCAAGGAGGTGTGATATATCGATATTCGATCCCAATCGGCAAGATAAAAACTTGCTCCGATCGCTCCGCCTTCATCATATCTTCCACACCCCAAAAAGCAAGCTGACTCACTCCCGGCTCCAACGGACTAATAATCTCGTTGTGCCCATTGGTAGCCCCTTCAGGCGCAGCCGCTAGGGGAAAGTCTCCGTTGGCGAAAATATCACGGGCAGTTCTCAGCCCCATTAAGTCAATCTTGCCGCGACGAATAGGAATGCCGCCCAGCCGTGGATAAAGCCAAGTTGCCCACGAACCCGCCCAAATCGGAATGCCGCGATCGTACATAAAATGAGAATGCACCGGGCGCTTAAGCGAAACTCTATGTTGTTTGGCAACCTGGGGCACCAATCTCCAAATTAACTGCCCTACACAATAGGGATCGGTGGCACTGGGATGGCGAAAAGCGAGTAAAAACCGAATCTTGCCATCCTGAAACTGGCGAAAAAGATCAACCAACGTCTCCACATTTTCCGCTTCGATTTGGCGAACCGTAGTTTGAAAGCGAATCAAAAAAGGAAATACCCAACGCACCACCCGGCGCACAAGGGGATTAAACGCAGGCGGCAGAAACTCCAAAGGGGGCTGAACGCGGGTGATAGTGTCGGTCAAAAGATTTCTCCAGAAAAAGTTACGAGAGACAAAAGGAAGGTGTCGAATGCCGAAGTGCGAATGTCGAGAGACAAAAGGAAAGTGTCGAGGGACGAAGTGCAAATGTCGAGAGAGGAAGTGCGTGAGGCGAAAAGAAGATATTCGTCATTCCTTATAGTGCGTTACTGCAAAATTCGCCATTCGTAATTCGCCATTCATAATTCCCTCATCCTCCGCTCCCTTTTGCCTTATAGCCAAGCTGCTGTAAATGTTCAACAATCCTT
>JBBSCL010000363.1:0-4376 GCA_038250345.1 Leptolyngbyales cyanobacterium | reverse complement strand
TTGATTTCGATTAAGGCTGCCAGCCAGTTTTTTGGCGCATATTCTTCTAGATATATGCCAGCGGCAACCCCTAAAGGAACCGCAATAAACATGGTTGTTAGCATGACCAACAATGAGCCAACCCATGCGGATAAAATGCCCGCTTCATTAAAATCGCTGCTAGGAAACGATGTAAAAAATTTCCAGTTGAGCCGGGGTAGCCCCTGAACGAATAGCTGGGCAACCAGTGCTATCAAGATCAGAGTGGCGATCGAAATGACTAATAAGCCAAGCAGACCAAACAGCCTACTGATTAATTCACGCCGCGCAACCGATGCCCGAATCTGCTGTAAATAATCACTCTGAGAATTGCTCTGAGAAAATTCTGCCTGTGCCATGTTAATAGGTCTCGCGGAAGCGTTTAGTCAGAAAGTAGCCAATAACGTTGAAAGCCAAAGTGACCAACACTAACACTAGCCCAGCCGCAAAAATAGTTTGGTATTCCAAAGTTCCATGAGGTAAATCACCTAAACTCACTTGAACGATGAAAGCCGTGATAGTCGCGGCTGACTCTAGCGGATTGAAGGTAAACGTCGGCTGCAAGCCAGCCGCGATCGCCACAATCATCGTCTCACCGACCGCACGAGAAACGCCTAGGATAAATGCCGCAATTACCCCAGAAGCCGCCGCAGGAAGCACAACCTTCAATGCCGTTTGTAACCGAGTTGCCCCAGTGGCATAGGAGCCTTCCTTGAGATTAATCGGCACCGATCGCATCGCATCTTCGCTAATTGAGCTAATCAGCGGCGTAATCATCAGACCCATGACCAGCCCTGCCCCCAGCATATTAAATCCAGCTAGCTCAGTCGGAAAAATATTGGGAAGAACATTGGATAAAAAAGGTCCAATAGGCAGATATAGCCATTGCAAAGCAGGAATAACGGTTAGCAGAGCAAAGTATCCATATACCACAGTCGGAATCCCGGCAAGCAGTTCCAAAATCGGCTTGACCACTTCACGAACACTAGGAGCCGCAAACTCACTTAAATAGATAGCTGAAATTAACCCCATCGGCAGAGCTACCGACAATGCAACGGCAGTGGTTGTTAACGTGCCTGATACGAGCGGCAAAATTCCATAGCCTGGTGGATCAAACAAAGGCGACCAGTCTTTGCTGGTTAGAAATTCAACCAGCGAGACTTCTTGGAAGAACAAAACTGATTCGCTAATCAAAAGATACATAATGGCAACCGTCGTCGCCACGCACGAAAAAGCTGCTAAGAATAAAATAAACTCAATAACACGCTCTTTCAGTTCACGGGCTTTCTTCTTTTGAGTAAATTGAAGATCCTTGCCAGAAGGTTTTAGAGGCTGAGCAGTCATGATTATATTTGCCGAAAAAGTGGAAAGTCAGCAAGAAGTATGCTGACTCTTAAAGCGATCGCGTTACTCAAACAAAAGGGACGCACATCAACATTAGTGTGCGCCCCTTAGCTAAACGCTAACTACTCTTTCAATTCGCGAGTTAGTAGCTCATCGATTTTCAGACCCACCGCTTCGTCTCCACCAAAGATGGTGCCAGTTTTACCAGTGCTAAATCGCTTCCCAATCACGGGATAAGCCCTAGCAGGCAAACCTACATAACCTACGGAGTCAGCCGTTTTGCCTGCGTTCTTGATGTAATAATCAATAAACTTTTTAACTTCAGGCTTCTTAGCAGAGTTGGTGCTGACATAGATGAAGAGAGGGCGAGACAACGGAGTATATCTACCGTTTTCTACCGTTTGCTCAGAAGGCGCAACACCATTGACGGTGACGGCTCTAAGGCGGTTCTTGTTCGCCTTGTAGTAAGCATAACCAAAGTAGCCCAACGCACCCTTATCTTTGGAAACACCTTGAACTAACACGTTGTCGTCTTCGCTAGCGGTGAAGTCCTTACGAATTGACTTGGACTTACCGTTGATTGCTTCAGTGAAATAATCGAAGGTGCCGGAATCTGCGCCGGGTCCATACAACTTCAAGGGTACGTTAGGAAATCCAGCCCGAACATCCTTCCAGTTCTTGATAGTGCTAGTTGGCTCCCAAATTTTCTTCAATTCAGCCGTGGTCAAGTTCTTTGCCCATGTGTTGCCGGGGTTTACAACCACAGTCAGTGCATCAAAAGCAACTGGAAGTTCGATATATTTGATGCCTTTAGCTTGACAGGCAGTCATTTCCTTCTTCAAAATGGGGCGAGATGCATTGGAAATGTCAATGTCTCCAGCACAGAATTTCTTGAAGCCACCACCAGTACCAGAGATGCCCACCGTTACATTGGCACCACCTGCTTTCTTGGAAGCCTCTGCAATTTTCTCGGTAATGGGGAAGACAGTGCTAGAGCCATCAATCTTGACGACGGCACCCTGAGAGTTTACAGCGTTTACAGATAGACCAACCACTGCTGCCGTTACAGCCGCCGCGCTCACGATAGCCGTGAAGCGGTTAGACACAAGCTTCACTTTGTCAAACACCATATTTATGCTCCAGAAAGTTGAGTGTTCAGTAAGAAATCCACCTCCTAAGATACTTTATTAGGGTTAAGAGAGCGTGATTGAAAGCTGTTTTCTGGTTATCAAAAAGTTAAATTTAAGTAAAGCAAGCTTCTAAGAGCCTCTTTTCTGAACGAAAAAACATATTTAAGCTGACAGTTTCAATTAGAGAGCAACTATATTGTGGTTTGATTCATAGAGTTAATATGGAAGTTGAACGTCATTCTAAGCTAGGAAGCGAAATTACGCCCTTGACGAAGGTTAAATAACAGATTTAGTAGAACCCTATTTTCATGGATAGCCTTGAGGCAACGATTTATTGTTCAAATGCGCTTTGTCAAGCTCCCAACGTTGAGAGCGATCGCTATTGCCTGCAATGTGGAACTTTTCTTCCTAAGCATTATTTATGGGCGATCGCTGAGCGATCGCTGTTACCTTCACCTGGGAAACTACTGGCAGGGCGATATTTCTGCAAACTGGGACAGATCTTTTTAGACACTAAGCCTGGGTTGCTGCCAGAATCCTTAGCAGAATTGCCAGATGCTGTGGTGTGCTACCAGCGTTTAGTTTCGCATTGGCTGCATGTGCCGCAGGTTTATGCATTGTTACCTAATCCTCAACTGCCCGGTTTCGTGATTGCGCTGCTAGAAAATTCTCCTATATATCCTGCTGATATTCAGACTGGGAATGCTGTGCAGTCGGGAGCGTTAATGCCAGAATTAGCAGCGCTTTGGAGAGAGGCTAGTGTTTTACAGCAACTTCATTGGCTCTGGCAAATGGCGCAATTATGGGAGCCGCTGAATCAGGAAGGCGTAGCGGCTAGCTTGTTGTCGGCAGAAAATTTGCGCGTAGAAGGGTCTTTAATTCGCCTATTAAGCTTAGTGGGTGATTATCAGCCGTCGTCTAGTAATTGGGTGGATTTGGGAACCTTTTGGCAGCAATTGGTGCGTTCCCTACCGGAATCGCAGCTAGCCCCACAGTCTGAGATCGCCCCCTTTTTCGATTCAATCTGCAACCAAATGCTGCAAGGGCGGATTAGCAGCAGCGAACAGTTGATTGGGTTGCTGGATCGGGCGATCGCGGTGTGCAGTCAATCACAATCCCGCGTCGTGCAATTTGCCACGTTGACCGATCAAGGACCGACCCGTCAGCGAAATGAAGATGCCTGCTACCCTGCTAGCGGCACGACGCAGTCAGTCATGCTGACTCCAGCCCCAGATCATGCCAATCTAACGCTTGTGGTGGTTTGCGATGGGATTGGGGGGCATGAAGGCGGAAATATTGCCTCAAATTTAGCGATCGCCACGGTGCAGCAGCGATTACAACTGCTGCTATCTTCTGCCTCTAGTGATCCCATTGGTTTAACGCTGGAATTAAAACGAACGGCGATCGCGGCAAACGACACCATTGTTCAGCGGAACGACACCGAACATCGTCAAGAGCGTCAGCGCATGGGCACAACACTTGTGATGGCGGTCGCACAAAGCCACGAGCTATATCTGACCCATGTGGGAGATAGTCGCGCTTATCGCATCACCCGCCTCGGCTGCCACCAAGTTACCCTAGACGATGACTTGGCATCACGGGAAGTGCGGATGGGCGGTGGACTGTATCGAGATGCGCTGCGACAGCCCAGTGCGGGTTCTTTGGTGCAGGCACTAGGGATGAATGCATCCATGCTGCATCCCACCGTGCAACGCTTTATTTTAGATGAAGAGTGTTTGTTTTTGCTGTGTTCGGATGGGTTAAGCGACAATGATCTGATTGAAGAACATTGGCAGATGTTAGTGCCAGTGCTGGAGGGCACGCTAGAGATATCGACTGCGGTGCGCCAGTTAGTCGCGATCGCCAATCAACAAAATGGGCATG
>JBBSCL010000362.1:0-4393 GCA_038250345.1 Leptolyngbyales cyanobacterium | reverse complement strand
GCATTTAGCCACGGTGTTGCTCACCCTCAATCTCCTCGCGTTCCTATTCCACACCGTTCTGCATCTGGTGGACTCTCCCTACCAGCAAATTCGCCAAAAACGAGGCACTCGCAAAGGCTTTTTTCAAGATGTCCTCAGCCTCACCAAGTATTTCCTGTTTGACAGTTGGCAGCATTTGATTGATTTTATGCTCTCCGATTCAGACCCCTCTCTTGCCACTAACTCTTCTTGAATTTTTGAATTTGGAATTGCTGCATTCCCATTCGCTTGCTTCCCTCGGTTCCCACAAAGCCGTAGACTTAGGATGCAAGACTTATAAACGCAGTCTTGTCATGTTTAACCTATCGAGCGACCCGTGCGAAAGAAAGTAATTGCTGGCAACTGGAAGATGTATAAAACCCAAATAGAAGCCTCAGAGTTTCTCCAAGGGTTTATGCCGCATTTGGAGGACACGCCCCCCGATCGAGAAATCATCTTGTGTGTGCCTTACACAGATCTGTTCGCAATGTCCCAAAATTTGCACGGCAGCAGTATTCGACTGGGTGCCCAAAATATTCATTGGGAAACAGTTGGAGCTTATACGGGCGAAATCTCTGCGCCGATGCTGACCGAGCTGGGTGTGCGCTATGTGATTGTGGGACATAGTGAACGGCGGCAGTATTTTGGCGAAACCGATGAAACGGTCAATATGCGAATCAAAGCGGCTCAAAATGCTGGATTGACTCCTATTTTGTGTGTGGGCGAAACGAAGCAACAGCGAGATATGGATGAAACAGAATCTATTGTTTATGAGCAGCTACAACGCGGACTGATGGGTGTTGATCAGACCAATTTGATCATTGCCTATGAGCCAATTTGGGCGATCGGTACGGGCGATACCTGCGCTGCGAAGGAAGCAAACCAAGTGATTGGGCTGATTCGCGGTCAATTAAAAAATCCTGATGTGCCTATTCAATATGGCGGGTCTGTGAAGCCAGATAATGTAGATGAAATTATGACGCAACCGGAAATTGATGGGGCATTGGTGGGCGGAGCTAGTTTGCAGCCTAACAGCTTTGCACGGATTGTAAATTATCAAAACTAGGGTGACATTCGTTGTTGATTCGCAACTACTCATTCACTTGGGGCGATCGCACCTATATCATGGGCGTTTTGAACACCACTCCCGATAGCTTTAGCGACGGAGGAGAGTTCGATACGGTGGAAAAGGCGGTGGTGCAGGCGCGATCGCTGCGGGATGCTGGGGCAGATATTTTAGATATTGGCGGACAATCGACCCGACCCCAAGCCGCAGAAATTTCCCTGCAAGCGGAACTCCAGCGCGTGATTCCGGTGGTGCAGGCAGTGCGGCAGGAGATGGATTTGCCGATTTCAGTCGATACGACACGGGCGGCAGTGGCATCAGCGGCGATCGCGGCAGGTGCGGATATGATCAACGATATCTCTGGAGCGACTTACGACCCTGCCATGCTGCCAACCGTGGCAAAACTAGGCGTACCCATTATTTTGATGCATATTCGCGGTACGCCCCAAACCATGCAGCAGTTGACCCACTACCAGGATTTGATTGGGGAACTGGTGGCGTTTTTACAAGAGCGAATTGAGGCTGCTGTTAATACGGGAATTCAGCGAGACCTGATTGCGATCGATCCGGGCATTGGCTTTGCCAAAACCTATGCTCAAAATATTGAGATTTTGCAGCACCTATCGGCGTTTGAATCGCTCAACTGTCCTTTGCTGGTTGGGGTTTCGCGGAAAAGCTTTATTGGGCACATTTTAGATCAGCCCGATCCTAAACAGCGGGTTTGGGGAACTGCGGCGGCTTGCTGTGCCGCGATCGCCCACGGTGCGGATATCCTGCGAGTTCACGATGTCCGCGAAATGCACGATGTTTGCCGGGTTGCCGATGCCATCTGGCGATCGCGCTGATATTTTGTTGGGATGCTTAAGTTTCTCCATTGCCCCCACTATGCTGGATGTTTTCAGCAACTTCGCTATCAATCAAACCGCCGATCGCTTCATTTAGCTCCTTCGGATGCATGAAGATAATTTTGGAGTTATTACTTTTGCCTAGCTCGTAGTTTGTGGCTACATACTGTTGAGCAAGCAGGTATTTCAAGATTTCGGATGTTTGATCCTTATCTTCCTTCAATGCTTTGGCAATGCGTCGAATTGAGTCTACCGTTCCATCTGCCTTGGAAATTGCAGCGCGACGTTCACTTTCTGCTGCCTGCTCATTCTCTAGCGACTTTTCTAAAGTGGCTGGCAGTTTAATTTCTTGCACCTCCACCCGAATTACCTCAACGCCCCAAGTTGAGGTCGGCTTATCTAGCTCTTTTAATAACACTTGACCAATTTTGTTGCGCGAAGAGATCGTTTCTCGCAAATCCATGTGCCCAATCTCAGAACGAAGCGTAGTCAAAACCAAGCTCTTCAACGATTCTTCAACATTCTCAACGGAATAATAGGCGGCTTTTACATCCAAAATCCTCCACGACAAAATTGCATCAACGATAATTGTCACCTGATCTTTGGTGATGACAGATTGAGGATCAACGTCTAGAAGATGTTCACGGGTGCTTTCTACCAACACCGTATCTAAAAACGGTACGACAAAATTCAATCCCGGTTTTAAGGTGCGCTGATATCGTCCTAGACGCTCTACAATGCCCTCATAGCCTTGGTTAATGATTTTAATCGAGCCGATGATGTAGCCCACGATCGCTAAGGCGGCAATGACAATAAATGAAGGGATTACCGCCATGAGATATATGCCTCTAAAGGTAAAAATTATATTGAAATTGTAGCCTTGCTGGGGAGATCCGGTTCCCAAGGGCATATCTAAACAGGTATTGCCAATTTAGCTTCTAGCACAGATTAAACTCCTTCCAAAACAGAACCAACAAAAAAGCCCAGAGTTAAGGAGTTCCGGGCAAAAACACGCTTTGCACAGCAGGTTGCTCAGACGGTTTGCTAGTCCAAAAATAAGAGTTATAAAACCAACCGAGTTGTTGAAGCATTTGATTCAGAAGTAAATCAAGTTGGGAACCCCTAAAAATCAAAAAGCCGCAGAATACCAAAAATAAAAATTGGAGATGGTGATTATCTGTTTACTCAGGCGACTTGCAACATATTCAACCGAAGCTAACAAAGTCTACAGTCAGATTCAAACCCCAACGGAGCCACTGTTTTTCGAGCTTTAAAAGAAAAAATCTATTCCTTTGGGTATATTCACCGTTCCTGGAAAAAATATAGGTTGTGTGAATGCTTGATGAAGCTGTCCGGTTTAAGTGCTGCTGATTGAGAAGGATTGTTTAAACGAGGCTCTAGAGATAGTGTTATAAAATCCTACCTGAACTTCATCTTTTGACATTGAATTTACTGACTTAAATGGTTTATTTAATACTGTCTGCACTGAAAATAATCATGGTAAACACCTTTTTAGGTGAGCATACCCCGATCCAAAGTAAGACAGTTCTGTACATGCACTTTTGATTTAAGAAATCTTTATGGGAAACCAGTAGATTTACTGTGCAAATTCATTTAATCGACATAAAATTAAATCAAAGCGCAAATTCAAATCTAATGAACGTATTAAGTACCTTTGCAATTTGCATGATATCACTGGCGACCGCAACCTTAGGGCTATCATTAGATCGAGCGATGAATTTTGCTGCTCCTAAAGCGTTAGCCGCCACTTTTACAGCGGAAGATAAAGTATCGGAAAAAGCTACTCTGTATCATCAAGAATCTCATTCACTGTTGTGTGCCTATGAACCACCTCCAGATATTGGGGGTCCGAAACGCACAGGAGGTTCTGGTGGGCGCTACATTTGACTAAAAGCTGTAAGACTTTGACTTACTACAAATAGTAAGAATTACTTTAGTTTGTCGCTAGAAACGTTTGAAAACTCGTTCTTTCAAATATTCTCTGGCAAAATATGCAAAAAGCTAATGAATAGCTTTGCAACATGTGGCAAAGGTTTTTTTGGTATGGGCGGTATTAGATTTGAACCAATGCTCCCTTCTGTGAGAAGGAAGGATAGCGTTTTATAGAGCGCCCTCTAGTCAGGGACTCCAGACTATTTTAGTTATTGGTTTGGAAAAGTTACCCCAATCCTTACCCCAATGCTGAAAACTTGGGTATTTTTAAGTCAGGTTGGGTCAAGCTGAATTGCGCTAAGGGAGATATAAAATCTTTTGCAGAAATAGTTTCAAGCAGCCGATGGCTTAAACCTTGCGCCAAGTCACAAAGAATCAATCTGCTCCTAACAGCCGGAATTCCGTCTTGAAAAAATCAAGCTTTAAGGAGACTGGCTAGAAAACGCTGAATCTCAACCATTAGATCTCTTGCGTGAATAGAAGCTTAGCGGGTATAAGGAGGTTAAGGAGG
>JBBSCL010000361.1:0-4408 GCA_038250345.1 Leptolyngbyales cyanobacterium | reverse complement strand
CAGATTTCTGCAAGGGACGATCTTGGAATAAGCGGCAGGTGAATTGAGCAGAGTTTAATCTAGAGTTGCCCCCGATCGCTCAGGATAAGGAAGTCAGCTTTTATAGTCAGGCGGACTTTGGCAATCGCATCGTTGTCAGTAACATCAATAGGGATATACAGCACTTTCCATTTCTATGGAGTACAGTGAAATCCTGAAAGCCTTTGCCTAGCAAGGAATCTAGGCGTTTCAGGGTGTGCTATCAAGCCCAAAAGTGCTGTAGGTGTCAACCAAAATTCTGGGCATATCAGTGATCCCAGTGTTGCTGTCGGATTTGTCTGAGCTAGGCGGTACTGTTCTGCATTTCAGGGCGATCGCTCCACCTTCAGACAAACGGTTCATTTCCGTTTAAAACCTCGGAAACTTTCCGGCTGATCCAAAGGACAAGTCAGCAGTAGCCTCGAACTCGACTCTACAGAAAACTGCGCTTCATTCAGGGCGCTAGTTTGCGTGGAATAGAATTTGCTGTGTTGTCTCAGACGACCCCTTGCGGGTCTCTCGAAGAGCACGCCCACTCCAACACCCTGTCTGGAATGAACCCCCGCAACGCCTCCTGTTGCTCCACATCCCCCGCTGCGGCATTCCACATCGATCGCACGTCCACCAACACTTCGGGAGTCAGCCATTGGACGACCCCTTGCGGGTATCTTAAAGAGTGCGCTGACTCCTCCACCCCAGGATCACCAACGGTTTGATTCTCTTCTATCAAAACCTCTGGTGATCCTCCTGCCCTCTCGGACTGCCCCAAGCTCTCCCGCTCCAACTGGCGGCGCTCAATTACCTCCATTAACATCTCCCAGCGCTCAGGATTAAGGCGATACACTCGATGCTTATCCTTCCCGCTGCCTCGCCAGCGAAAGGTTACCTTGATGCCCATCTGACTCAAGAGCAAGTGAATGATATGAACATCCGACACCAGCGGTTTGCCATTCTCCTTGCATCCCTGGGGAATGGTGAAATTCAAGATCCTTTTAACCTGCACCGCATTTTCTCGCGCGACTTGAGCGATCGCCCTCAACTCCTGAGCATCCCACTCCCGTTCCACATCAAAATACTGATGCAGATTCAGCCGCTGCCGCAATTCTCGCCGCAACGCCGCTCCTGAAATATCCCAAGGACACAGCCCCTGGTTCCACGCCATCTGTCGCTCCAATGCTTTGGCGCAACGATCAATCGCGACTGTCGGGAAAAGTTGGGCTTCCAAGCTCAGAATCTCACCCCGCTGCCGCCCTTCCCGATCTTCCAAGACTTGTTGGATCGTCAGACTCTCCGGTGGAATGCAATAGAACTGGCAGAGGTAGAACCGGGCGATCGCCTTCGCTTCCTCCGGGCTATGGGCTTCCTTCATCTGTAACGCCAAAAACTGCACAGCGGTCAGAACAGGGGCTGCGACTAATGAGGCTGAGTCCATCTGATTAATCTCCTGGGTAACTTGTCTGAGCATCATTAAAATCGCTTTGTCGCTGGGAGCGCTCCAAACCTTGACCTGTTTGCCTTCGTAGCGCAGGCGCACCAGTAAGGCGGTACGCAATCGGCTCATTGAGCGGTTCTGGTTGGCACTGAGAGTTGCCCATAAAGTGACATTTGGGTCAGAACGCCAGTCGTAGTTGGCGATCGCCCCCAACGTATCGGCTCGTAAACTGGAGCGAATGATTTGAGCCGTGGCGATCGTTTGCTCGAGCAAGTCTTGCTTGATCTGAATTGAATTTGTTGCCCGACTCACGCTTGAATAATTGGAGCCAAATTCAGCACACCAGACGATACGAGGTACAGGTTCGCGCAATCGATCCAACGCCTGAGCCATATCTGCATCGGTGGCACTACAGCCATTGAATACGCCATAGACTTCAGAAATCACTCCTTGCGCCTCAATGCTGACTCCCGTGGCCATTGAAGGTGAGGCAATGACCACGTCATATTCCCCTCGTCCTAACACCGCATCTGGTGTGGTAATAAATTCTCGTTCTGCTTCACAACTACTGGTTTCTGAGTTGATCACCAAGATTCGCAAATGAGGATACTGCTTTTGAATTTGTGCGGCAATTAATTTGCTGGCTTTCTTCGTGTCGGTGACCACCAAGATTGCTTTCCCAGGTTGAAGTTTGCCGACAGAAAGCAAAAGCTTTTTGACAATGACCGAGCGCGTCGGACACTCAATGAACTCCACGGGATAGCCCTCGACCTGATAGTCATTGTGAATTAAAAATACAGGCGCTTTGATGCCTGATTCTCCATCATCTCGCAGATCTTGCAGGTAGCGTAATGAAGCATTATCCAAATCTGCGTCTGCGACAATCACCCGCCGCGCCGATCGCACCAGCTCCTGGAACCTTGCCAATAATGCGGGGCGTTTGCCATCTTTGGCGCAGGTGCTAGAAGTGAGTAGATGGCGCAACACCTGCACCACCTCATCAATCACCAGATCACAGCCTCTGAACTGCTCAGGGTCAATCGCCAACAATGCATCGACACAAAAGCCAATCCGCAAAGCATATCCAGCGCCCGTGATAAAGCGTCCATTAGTTTTGTCTAAATCACCCCGGTAATCTAGGCGCAAACGATCGCAGAGGTTTCGCATCAATGCCACTCGATGCCCCGCACTTAAAACGTTGGCAGTCGAAGCGACTTCTCGCGCAATGAACTTGGTTTTACCCGTGCCTTTGCCAGAAGCGATCGCCAGAATAACGTCCTGGGGCAAGTCTTGAAGGTTCAGCGTCGATAAATCATGCGTCATCACTCGCAGGTCAACCGGAAAACTTAGCCGATTTGCCAGGTGCTGCCAAATTGCCCAATGATCTAACGGTAGTGCCGCAGTTCGAGCTTGTGTCCAGGCGTTCGCCCCTTGGTTCACCATCAAATCGTCTACGCCTTTTCCCTGTTGTTCATCCCAGAACGTGATCAAAGTTGGCTGTTGAGTCGCCTCTTGCAACAGCCTGGAGAATCGGTGCGTGGCAATGTTCACCCTACGCCGAGTCGTGTCACTCGCGTCTTGGTCAAACGCCAGGATATTGACTCGTCCCGAAACTGCAAACCGAGCGACATCAGGTGCTAAATAAGGCAGGACTGGGTTGCCTAGCGCATCCTTCGAGCGGTAGCCCCCATTGACTCCGTAAAGGGCGATCGCCACTTCCCCATGACTGAGGAGACAAAGCGCTTTCTTCCCGCCTTCCGTCCACACAATCGGGATCTCCGGGTGCGTCGCAATCCATTCCCAAAACGAAATCATCTTGATGCCTTGCTTTCGGGAGGATCGAGTGGGGAGAAACGTGGGGTCAGTGATGCCATAACGACGAGCGATACGGCGGCGAATGGCGATCGGGACGATGGGTCGGTAAAGGGCAGAGCGTGGGGAACCGTCTTGAGATAGCGCCTGACCGATGGGCGTCTCATATTTTTGATAGACCACTGCCTCTGGATGTGATTTAACCAGGCTCCAGAATTCAAATGAGTTGATCGCAGGTTTTCCCGATGCTTGTTTAAGTCTCTTCTTGGTTTTTTCTTTATCGATGCGGGGCTGACTGAGCTTACCCTGCCAGACTGAGCCATCCTCGTTAGTCAACAATGCCGCATATTGGGTAGCTCTAGCTTGTTGACCAAAGCGAATGGGTTGCCAATTAAAAGCTTCGTCGATCGGGTAACGGGCTTCGCCACCCGCGATCGTTTCGGTGTCGCCGACGATGTGAATGGTTGCTGCGAAGAGAGTAGGGTCGATCGCACTCCCGATGACGAATTCATGTTCGATGTGGGCTTGGAATTGTTCTAGAGTTTGCGGTTGGGGGCGATGATGTGATTGATCAAAAGCAGGTGATCCTTTGTGATGATGTTGAGCAGCACGGAGGATAGGAGCGTTAACGGGGGCTGTAAAACGTGTCATCTCTTTTGTCCCTCAAGAAGGTGAGCAGGACAGCGGAGAGGGGCGATCGATGTGGCAATTAATGGGATGTGAAGGTGAAAAATGAATGCTAGGGGCGATCGCACTCCTCTCAACTGTCGGGTGAGTGAGAGGTAGAGCGCGCAATGGGTTGAAAGGACAAGATTTCATCGCCAACAGCGGCAGAGTAATCAAGATTCTTAACCAACGCAAAACGCTCTATCCGAATGGGGTAGGGATAGAGCGTTTTGCATTTATAAAAGATTGACTGAATAGCTTGTCAACTATTGCGAGTCGGTCTAATATAAGCACAGAACTCTGTGGGTTACTTAACTCCTGCCCGCTAAAGCTTTCGTTAGTTCCCAGGGTTCTATCCCCATTCCGAAAAATTGAATTTTTATTCAAGGCAAGACTCTTTCTGTTCGTCGCGGAAGGGGTCTTGTCCTTATCTGTAGGCTTTTAGCTTGTGTCATCTGCCTCTTTGACTTCCAGTGGAAT
>JBBSCL010000360.1:0-4422 GCA_038250345.1 Leptolyngbyales cyanobacterium | reverse complement strand
CGATTATCACTACAGTCCCATCACGCAAGATACCAAGCAAGACCAGGAAAAGAAGCAGCTTGAGCTATTGAAAAAATACAAGATTGACCTAGTGGTGCTAGCAAAATATATGCAGGTTTTGAGCTTAGAATTTATCGCCCAATTTCCTACTATTATTAACATTCACCATTCTTTTCTGCCTGCCTTCGCAGGAGCTAACCCCTATCATCGGGTTTACGATCGCGGCGTGAAGATCATCGGGGCAACTGCTCATTACGCCACAGCCGATTTAGATGAAGGTCCGATCATTGAGCAAGATGTGGTGCGGATGAGCCATCGAGACAGCGTGGAAGACTTAATCCGCAAAGGCAAAGATTTAGAACGGGTGGTGTTAGCTAGAGCCGTTCGCTTGCATTTGCAAAATCGCGTGTTGGTCTATGGCAATCGCACGGTTGTTTTTGAATAGACGCAGTGGGGCACCCAAAAAACCATCAGCAGGGCGACCCAAGGAGTGATTCGCGCCGCTTCGTTGGCAATTGACCAATAATCACACTCGTATCACACCCAAACGACTGGATCTATCATGTCTAAACAGACCTTCTCAACAGACTGTTAGCACAGCTTTTGGGAAGTAACAGCCAGCATTTGTTGCGAATTGTAAAAAGGCTTGCGGTTTCCAGGTTTAGACACTATCTATAGTAGTGTTAACTGACGGATAACCCTACTCATAGCGTTCATTGCCTTTGGGCTGGAGTGTTTTTCGGCTAGCGCTAGTGGTTCATTCGGTTCGACTTAATCATCACCCTATAAGAGCGAGAAGTGAATTATGGACTACCAAGCAAGACTGAATCCCTGGGTCGTTAGCAAACTGCTACCCAACCTGAAGCAACTCTCTGTGATTCGCTTTCGTCGCAGAAATGATGCGGAAGCTTACCTTAGAGTTTTGAAGGAAATGCAGCCCCAAGGAGATTTCGCGATTTCGTTTGATGGTGACACACGAGAATATGCTGCCCAAGCCAAGTAATTGTTAAGAAGACTATAGTAGCCCTAGAGTGCAGTTTTGAACAAATTAAATAGCGATCGCGACAGCGCATGTGTTCGTAAGAGCATTTTTGATCAGTTAGCGAGCGGTTTATTAACCTGAGTGGCTGTGTCACAATGAAAGCCCCAATCAGGTTTGGATAAAGCAGTGCAACTGGAACCAAAGGATATTCAAAGGACTCTTGATCACGTCATCACTCAGCGAATTATCGAGAGTCCTTGCCATCAAATTTCTTTTGCAGAGTATATGGATTTGGCGCTGTATCATCCAAAGCTTGGGTACTATGCGTCATCTTCTACTCAAATCGGTGCAGCCGGAGATTTTTTTACTTCGTGTCACCTGAGTGCTGATTTTGGCGAGTTATTAGCCAAGCAGTTTGCTCAAATGTGGGATTTTTTGCAGCAGCCTAATCCCTTTACCTTAGTAGAAATGGGAGCCGGTCAAGGCTTGCTGGCAGTGGATGTTTTGACGGCTCTACAACGCCATCATCCAAATTGTTTCGCTTGTTTAAAGTATGTGATTATCGAACGAGCGGCAGCATTGATTCAAGCCCAACGGCACCAATTGCGGCAGTTTCTTGAAGCAGGAGCGTCGATTGCTTGGCATGATTTTGCAGACTTACCTAGTTCAATTACAGGCTGCTGGTTTTCTAACGAATTAGTCGATGCGTTTCCTGTGCATCAAGTGGTGCTAGAAACAGGGCGATTGAGAGAGATTTATGTTTCTGTGAATCAGCAGCATTCGCAAACTCAGTTTGTAGAGGTCGTGGGCGATCTTTCAACTCCAAAGCTTGCAGAGTATTTTGACTTCGTTGGAATTGATCTGCGATTCCCCCCTTATCCCGATGGCTATCGCACCGAAGTAAATTTGGCAGCACTAGATTGGATGGCGACTGTTGCCAAACATCTTCAGCGGGGCTATGTGCTAACGATTGACTATGGCTATCCCAGCGATCGCTATTACCATCCCAATCGGTTAGGCACTCTTCAATGCTACTCTCAGCATCAGCATCACTCCGACCCTTACCGCAATGTCGGGCAGCAAGATATTACGGCTCACGTTGATTTCACCGCGTTGGAAAAACAAGGGGAACTTTGTGGATTGCAGCGCGTCGGTTACACAAAGCAAGCACTGTTTTTGATGGCGTTGGGATTGGGCGATCGCTTAACTGCGCTGGGTCAATCGTCTGCAACCGATGCTCAATCCATTCAAGCAGCTCTCCGCCGCCGAGATGCACTGCACAACCTGATGAACCCAATGGGTTTAGGTGATTTTGGGGTGCTAATTCAAAGCAAAGGAATTGCATCGACCCTGCCACTGACTGGACTAATGGGCGAAATTGCCAACACTTCAAAAAAACAAAAAGCGTGAATAGCATTTAAAGCGCTATTCACACTTCAATAAATGTTCATCCGTTAGCGAATCAACATTTGGGCTGGTTTCTATTATTCACCCATTGAAACTTGCAGACCGCTTAATTGTTAATAGCCGCCGCACTTCTCGAATCAACCACTTCCAGCTTGACGAAGGCAACTCCCGATTGCACAACACCCAGTACGCGAGCCGCTGCTGTAGACAGATCAATAATGCGGTTTCCGTGAAAGGGTCCGCGATCGTTAATTCTAACCATCACCGATTGCCCACTGCTCACGTTAGTGACCATCACCTGGGTGCCAAACGGGAGGGTACGGTGGGCGGCGGTCATAGCGTTTTGATTGAAGACTTCACCGCTAGCGCTCCGGTTGCCATGAAAGCCAGGTCCATACCAAGAGGCGAATCCGGTTAGCTTAAACCGGATTGCTCCCAAGGAAATGGTTTGATTTCTCCACGCGATCGGTTTTCCAGTCACCTCGCGCAGCGGTGAGGCATCACCCAGAAGCCTTCTCAAGCGGTTGGTTGCTTGGAGCGCGTCTTTTTCGAGATTGCGGGTGGAATCGGGCAAGACGGTGCTGGCATCAATCACCGCAATTTTGGTGGTGTCTGCCTGAATAAAATAGCGATCGCGTCCGGTTGCACTCGCGACTTGACCACCCCAGGTCACCATAATTTTGTCTGCATCTAGCCCATTGCGATAAAGCTGATTCAGTTTGGCTGCGATCGTGGCAGCTCGCCAAACGGGGTCATCCCCAGAAAAGCCAGCGTCCATAATGCTTGGGTTCAGTTCTCGTGAGTCTAGCTCAGACAAAGACTCAGAAGAATTTAGGAGCGAGGTGAGGGAAGACGGTGCTTTCACCCGGTTGGAAGACTGAGCATTTGAGGACGAAGCGGGAGCAGAATTTTTTAATTGAGTTCCGATCTTTACATCATTTTTCGATGCTTTGATGGAACTTTTGAAGGTTAGAACTGGAATGTTGCGAACATACAACGTTGCTGCTTTTTGTCCAGATAGTTCGTGAGGCTGAACCTTAGCAATCACCTCTTTAATATCATCAAGCTCAGGCTTAATAACTTGTTCACCGACTTTTACAACCTCTCTAGCCTGGGGAACAGGACTCAGAGATTTGTTCGATGAAGGTGCAGTTTCGGCTGCGGTTTCGCTGGGAGTTGCTTTCGGATTTATCTGCTTAAGATCTGCGCTAGACCCTTGTTTAGTGGGTTCAACAGGAGCGGCATTACTTGAGGTTGAAACACCCAGAGTTGCAATCAACAGGGATGCAGTTAAACTGCCAAAAAGTTTTTGAGTCATAATCCATGGGTAAAAGGCACATCATTTGGGGTTCGAGGTCTGCATGATTCAACGGCGTTTCTTCAATCAACACGCTTCAACTGTGTAGTTTGAATGCTAAAAATTAATGAATCTGCATGAAAACTCGTGGTTCTAACCCGTACTCGGTTCGGTTTCGCTCCTATAATTGAGAACTGCAACAGACTATCATGAAGTTTTGGGATTGGGGATCAGTGATGCTAACTTATCCCCCAAAGCTTCCGGAAAGATTTATCGCTGTAAAAGAACTATAAAGACCGCCAATTGAGACTTTTGGATGATTGTTAAACCGGGATTTTAGTTTCCAGCTTCATCAAAACTTTATATTTGCGATCGCAAAACCAGCCATTTATTAGCCCTTCAAAAAAACAAACCTCAAGTTCTGGAAAATGAGAGAGTACAATAACATCCGAATCGTTGTTGGCAGATCTGCGTGGAATATCGGGATGCAGGAGTAGATGTTGAAATGGGGCGATCGTTTGTCGATCGCATCCGCAGTTTAGTTGCTAGCACCACCCGTCCAGGTGTTTTAGGCTCCTTTGGGGGTTTTAGTGGTTTGTTTGAGCTACCCAGCGGCTATCATCAGCCTGTTTTGGTTTCTGGAACTGACGGCGTTGGCACTAAGCTCAAATTGGCGCATACTCTCAACCAGCACGACACGGTGGGGATTGATTTAGTCGCCATGTGCGTGAATGAT
>JBBSCL010000359.1:0-4424 GCA_038250345.1 Leptolyngbyales cyanobacterium | reverse complement strand
TCTTCGAGGTCTTCTTTGGTTTCTTTTTCTGTAATTTTTGCAATTCTTCCCACAGCCTTAGAATCAGGTCATCTTTTGCCTCATCCGTCAGTTGCTTTAGGTCGGGAAGTTCTGTCATACCGTCACTTTATCCGCTTTTGAAATTTTGTCAATTTACCCCAGTTGAGCAATTACAAAACATCTTTGAACATAAGCTCTTAGGTGAGGAGGTTTAGGAAATGAGCCAGTTAACTTACCTGATGCGCGAAATCTGTGCTGGTATTGAAATCTTCTACAGCAGCAGAACAGGAGGACAGTTTTGGAAAACAGCTTTTATTCTTTGCGATAACTACACCGAACTTGCTTCTAAACTTTTTCTCACGACCAATGACTCTAAGTGGTCAGATACGAGAGACAGAGAGGCGAAGAAATTTGAGAAAGCGCAGAAAGCTGTAGATGCAGCTCTAAAGGCTGATACACCACCAAAAAAGGAAGATTTAGAACGTCTTACTAAAGGAGCAGGCAAAGATAATTTCAAAAACTATCACGATGTATTGAAAGATGTCCATGATGTTTTTGATGCCAAGCACAAAGCAGAGTTACCTTTTCTAGACAGCTTACATGTCAATATGAAGGCGCGCCGTGACTTGCGAAATGACTTTTTTCACTCCGCCAAACTACTCAATCTTAGTATTGCCCAAAGAGATTGCGTAGAAGCATTCTGCGATTTGCTGGATTATGGCAAGCTACTATTCCCGACCGCCTGGGACACTGCTTTATCCAGCGAACGGACTCTAGACACTCTAGAAATTTTGCTGCATCTAGATAGAAAGTGCTATAGCAATCCATCCATTACCGCAAAGGTCAGTGAAGTTCTTAAAAGCTGCCCCCGCTATCGCCTATCAAGCAAAAAGAGTATTCCAAAGAATGGCGTTCAGGTTGCTGAATACCCTGAAGATTTACACTTAATGCTTTCCATTATTGATGGAGGACAAGAGCTAAGAGCTAAGCTTGCAGCGCTACTACCTTAATTCGTTTATTCACTAATAAACTGATGAAAACTCAAAATATCGACATCCCTAAAGAGAAGATTACTTACTTCTGCCAACGCTGGCATATTAGTAGGCTTTCACTATTTGGCTCTGTCCTCCGTGACGACTTCCGCCCTGAAAGTGATATCGATGTGCTAGTCGAATTTCAACCCGAACATATCCCTGGCTTTCTCAAACTCCACCAGATTCAAGAAGAACTCTCAACACTTTTGGGAAATCGACAAATCGATCTCGTCACCTCCAAGTTTCTCAACCACCGCATCCGCGATCGCATCCTCTCACAAGCTGAGGTTTACTATGACGCAGAGGGATGATCAAGTTTATGTTGGACACATGCTAGACACCGCCAACAAAGGCAAGCGGAATTACCACAGCATATAGTGCCACGGATAATTTGCCTTTGAAGTCTCGACTCATGGCGATCGCGAGAGTGGAATCTTTACCGTGGTAGGCAACGAGAATAAGCGTCAAAATGAAGTAGGCGATCGCTGCCGCCAACAAAATCCCCCCATAAAGGGCAACAGGCAAGGTCGCAAAGTTGTTCTCGCCCATCCAGGCAGTGCCAAAGGGCACCAGCGATAGCCAAAACAGCAAATGCAGGTTTGTCCACAGGATGGCACTATTCACCTGCCGAGTTGACTGGAACAAATGATGGTGATTATTCCAATAAAAGCCAATGTTGATAAAACTCAGCACGTAGCTGAGAAATATTGGAATCAGCGATCGCAGGGCTGCAAGATCGGCTTCATGGGACACCTTTAGTTCCAGCACCATAATCGTAATGATGATGGCAATCACTCCATCACTGAATGTTTCTAATCTCCCCTTGCCCATGGTCGGCAGTCTCCTCTTCTGGTAAATCAGATGTCATTCTACGCTCAGCACTAAGCCTTTCAAGTACAGTCCTTCGGGATGGTAAATGCTGATGGGATGATCGGCGGGTTGAGCTAGAGAATGCAGCACCTGAATGGCTTTTCGAGATTCGATCGCCCCTGCCATGACTGCGCCCTTAAACAAATCAGGAGTCACCACCTGAGAGCAGGAAAAGGTGAACACCATGCCACCCGATCTCAGCTTATCAAATGCCATTTGGTTCAGCCGCTTATATGCCATCACCGCTTGATGACGGGCAGATAGATTTTTGGCAAAGGCAGGCGGGTCGAGAATGATAAGGTCGTAAACTGGGTCGCAGCCTTTGAGATAGTCAAACACATCGGCATCCACAGATTCATTCTCAACTTGATCAGGATTGTTGAGCGCGATGTTTTCTTCGGTGAGGGCGATCGCTTTTGCCGAGCTATCCACTGAATGCACCACTTCCGCCCCCGCATCCACGGCATACACCGAAAATCCGCCAGAGTAGCAAAAGGTATTCAGCACCCGCTTACCCTTGGCATATTGGGCAAGCAGTTGTCGATGTTCTCGCTGATCTAAAAAGAAACCCGTTTTTTGTCCTTCTTCCCAATCCACGTTAAAACGGTGCCCATATTCCTGCACCACTCCATCCGCTTTTTCGCCAAACAAATACTGATTAGTAGATTGAGCTTTGGATAGCACCGTCGCGCTTTTGTCATACACGGCTTTCAAGCGATCGCCATAGACTGCCTGTAAGCACTCGACAATCTGCGATCGCTGCTCATACATTCCCAGCGAATAAGCTTGCATTACCGCCGTGCCGTTATACCAATCCACAATTAAACCCGGTAGCCCATCGCCCTCTGCATTCACCAAGCGATAGCAGTTGGTTACGTTGCTCTCCGCCAACCCTACCTGCTGCCGCACAGTGTAAGCCCGGTGAAAGCGGTCTAAAAACAGCTTCTCAACGCTCTCAACAGGCTCAAAGGAAAGGATTTTAACCGCAATGTTGCCGCCGCAATAGTGACCGATCGCCAAAAAATCGCCACTGGCGCTGAACACCTCCGCGATCGCGCCCTCCTGTAACTCCGGATCTTTCTGCTTAATCGCCCCCGAAAAAATCCACGGATGAAACCTCCGCACCGCATCCGCTTTGCTGTTTTGTAAAATAATTCGAGGAAAATCAGGCATCAGGTTTCAGGAGCTAGGTTTCAGGGGTGAGGGTAGAAGCTAAAAAATTCTGGTTCCCTCTCCCGATGGGCTACGGTATACACACATCTCGACTTTGTTGAGAACCTGCGCTGGGGGACTCACTCCCCCACCCCCGCATAAGAGGTCTGGTGCCATAGTCGTAGACTCAGTGCAATTGTTCTGTGTGAACCCGATAATACTCCAGTTTGGAGGGAGTTTGAGGGAAGCAATTGTTTTTGCATGTCAGAGCACGAGACGAGCTTTGTCTGCTCTGACATGCAAAATCCCTCAATGGGGGTTTGGGGGCATCCCCCAATGCGTTAAAGACAGAGATTTTGATATTTACCAAGGGATCGCTGATGACTTCCGGGACTTGTGTATACACGACAGTTCCCGATGGGAGAGGGCAATCTTTCAAATATTTTAGGAAAGCCACACATCGTAAACTTAACAGTCAAAACTAAACTCGTGCTAACGTTACTTGCTCTAGCTGATCTTGATACTTCCCTTGGCGGGTTTCATAGCTGACCGCACAGGGCGCACCTTCTAGAAAGATTAGTTGCACCACGCCTTCGTTGGCATAAATGCGGCAGTCGGCGCTAGATGAATTGGAAAACTCTAGGGTCAAATAGCCACGCCAGCCAGCCTCAGCCGGAGTCAGATTAGCAATCAGCCCAGTTCGCGCATAGGTGCTTTTGCCAATGCAAATTACCGTCACGTTTTCCGGCACTGCCAATCGCTCCAACGCCACGCCTAAGCCATAGGAGTGGGCAGGCAAGATGAAGAAACTACCATTTTCATCCGTATGTAGCTCGGCTGCCTCTAAATTGGCAGGGTTGAAATGCTTCGGATCGACTACCTTGCCTGGAATGTGGCGAAAAATGCGAAATTCTGCCGCCGATAACCGCAAGTCATAGCCGTAGCTGCTTAAGCCATAGGAAATCACAGGTAAGCCGTTGGCATGGCGCACAAGCTGAGGTTCAAAGGGAGCAATCATGCCCTTTGCTGCCATTTCGGTAATCCAGGTATCGTTTTGAATCATAGTTTTTAGAATCTAGAAAGTTTTGAGTTTTGAATTTTGAATTTTGCTTGCGGAGCGTCTTCGTAGGAGATATTTTGAGTTTTGAATTTCTAACTAAGCACTCAAAACTTCTTCAGGGTTGATGACTGCGGCGGAGTTCAGTAATTTGATCGGCAACATCGAGGAGCGATCGCGGCATTTCGGGACCCGTCAAAATAACATCGACGTTGCGGGGACGGTTTTTGAGAAAAGCTAGCACATCGGTTTCTGAAATCAACCCAAAGGTGATGGCGAGGCTCAGTTCATCCAATACTACGAGTTCGTAT
>JBBSCL010000358.1:0-4429 GCA_038250345.1 Leptolyngbyales cyanobacterium | reverse complement strand
TATCCAAAGGCTTTGAAGGGCAAATTATTTTGATGATCGTGATCGCAACGTTAATTACGTTACCACTGGTTATTTTGGCGTTTATTCCGTTTATTCTGACGCTGGTTGCAAACCTTTCTCTATTTGCAGCAGCAGCCCAGGGGGGCATACCATCCCCAGAAGGGAGTATTGCACTGCTTGTATCCTTGGTGATTAGCATCCTGCTGGTCTTATTTCTGGGCATTTTTATCATTCCATTTTGGCAGTCGCTCAAAGCGTTGCTCTACTTCAATCTGCGCGGTCGCCGCGAAGGATCAGATTTGCAACTGCGCGATAATCTCCCAAGTTAATATCCTTCAAGACTGGCAACCATGCGCTATTTCAATCGAGTTTCCATAGCCACTCCAGAGAGCGTTGAGCTAGAGTTCACCTTAGCGGGAATTGGCAGCCGCACGTTAGCGTTGGCGATCGACTATTCCATCCTGACTTTGATGATCCTGGCGTTTTGGATTGTTTGGTTTGTGGTGGCGATCGGGCTGCTGAGTTCTTTAGAATCCATTGGCAGAGATTACAGTTCGGCTCCACTGTGGCTCATCGCGATTTTTATATTGCTCAACTTTGCCCTGTGGAACGGCTATTTCATTTGGTTTGAAACGCTTTGGCAAGGACAGACTCCAGGTAAGCGCTGGGTCAAAATTCGCGTGGTACGAGATGACGGTCGCTCCGTGCGCTTGGTGCAGGCAACCCTGCGATCGCTGCTGCGCCCAATCGACGATTTTTGCTTCATCGGCGCGGTGTTCATCCTCTTTGGCAAGCGAGAGAAACGAATGGGCGATTGGGCAGCCGGAACGATTGTGATTCAAGAGTCTCAAAGCGATCAGAAATCCGCGATCGCCCTTTCAGACAATGCCCAAACTCTTGCCGCTCAATTGCCCGATATTGCCGATCTCAACCAGCTTCTACCCGACGACTATGCCGTGATTCGAGAATACTTGCAGCGGCGAACCACCATGACTTCTCAAGCCCACACGGAGAAAAGCATGGAACTCGCCCGACAACTGCGATCGCTGCTGGCAATGGAAACCACTCCACCTAACACTACTTCTGATGAGTTTTTGGAAGCCGTATTTATCGCATATCAGCAAATGGGCGACAAAAAGCAGTATTAAACCCGCAATCGTTCGACTGAGCGCTGATGTTGCACTCTGCACTCCGCACTCACGCTTGCCAATCTACGCTAGTGTAGGGCTGTAGAGGATTTTGGCTGAAAGTAACCGTGTTTCATCGTGTGTCGGCTTCCATAATATTGTTATGCTGCTTGCTGTTGACCAGTTGTGACAACAGTGGGTTAGGCGAGTCGCTGCAAACGTCTCTAGCAGCCGACCCTAAGCTGAAAGATACCGCTGTGGATGGACAAGCGATCGCCCCAACGCCCGATTCAACTGGGGCACTCACAGCCCAAGCAGAACTGCCGACTGCGTTTCCAACAGAAATTCCGCAATATCCAGCGGCAGTGTTGCAATCGGTGAATCAAGCAGACAGTGCCACCCAATGGGTCAGTGTAGACAGCAGCGATCGCGTTTTCGCCTTCTATAAACAGCAGTTGCAAACGAATGGTTGGACATTAGAAGAATCCCCTTTAAGCACAACTCAGGGAACCTTGGCAGCCAGTCGAAACGGACTGAGAGTGACCGTTGGCATTCAACCCAAGCTAGATTCCGACGCTGCTTCTACGACTAGCACTGATTTTACTATTCAGTATCAGCAGGGCAATTCTCCGGTTGGAGCGGCTCCTAGTCCCTCACCGGCTGCATCAACTGCACCCACGCCGACACCGATACCAGAGGAAACTTTCCTGGGATTGTCGGGAAGCTCGGACGATACGCCCTCTAGTCAGCCACCCGTATCTAGTCAGCCAGTGGTGACATTGCCGCCAAATGCCTTCACAGATATAGCGAAAGCACCCAAAGAATTACAGCCTTACATCACCGCGCTTGCCCAGCTTGGCGTTTTAGATCTGTCGGCGGGCAGTAGAAGGAAAGCTGGCGATAATACCTTTGCGCCGAATAAGCAGATTTCCCGACGAGAGTATGTTCGGTGGCTGTTTGCTGCCAACAATCGCTTATATCGCGATCGCCTAGCTCAGCAAATCCGCCCAGCACCCAGCAGTTCTCAACCCGTTTTTCGAGATGTAACCGCCAGCGATCGCGATTTTGCAGCGATTCAAGGGTTGGCAGAAGCGGGAATTATTTCTAGTCCTCTATCGGGCGATTTAGCGGCGGTTAACTTTCGCCCCGATGCTCAACTCAGTCGCGAGAACTTGTTGCTGTGGAAAGTGCCAATGGATACCCGCCAACCCCTGCCCACTGCCAGTCTAGATACACTAAAGCAAACTTGGGGCTTCCAAGATTCTGCCCGGATTGATCCTAAAGCGCAACGCGCTGTATTAGCAGATTATCAAAATGGCGATCAGTCCAATATCCGTCGTGCCTTTGGCTACACGACAATCTTCCAGCCGAAGAAAGCCGTCACCCGTGCTGAAGCTGCCGCCACCTTAGGCTATTTTGGCTATCAAGGAGATGGAGTTTTGGCGCAAGAAGCACTGAAAACAGAAGGATAATGTCGATTGATTTTACTAACACAAACTTAGTCTGGACTTCTATTCTGGTAGAAACGCTGTTTCGATTAGGTTTGAAGACGGCGGTGATCTGTCCGGGATCGCGATCGGCTCCGTTAGCGATCGCGTTTGCTAACCATTCCAACATCGATGCAATTCCAGTGTTAGATGAGCGCTCCGCTGCATTTTTCGCGCTTGGAGTTGCCCGTCAGCAGCATCAACCTGTTGCATTAGTTTGCACGTCTGGCACGGCTGGAGCCAATTTCTATCCGGCTGTAATTGAAGCGTATGAAAGTCGAGTGCCGCTGCTGATCTTTACCGCCGATCGTCCCCCGGAACTGCGAAATTGCAACGCGGGTCAGGCGATCGACCAGCAGAAGCTTTATGGCTCCTTTCCCAACTGGTACACCGAATTGGCGATCGCGTCGGTCGAGCCTGTCCTGCTTGCCTACCTGCGCCAAACCATAATTCACGCTTGGGATCGCACGCTCTTCCCCGTTCCAGGAGTAGTGCATCTGAATATGCCCCTACGAGAACCGCTGGCTCCCAGCCCTGAACCTTACGTCCAAGCTCAAGCCCTCACCTTCAACAGCACCGATTTTTTTTCTGCTGTTTCTGCGGAGTCTTTGCCGCTCCACTCTTCCGCGCCTCCACTCCCTCTAACTGAGTGGCAAGCTTCAACCCAAGGCATCATTATTGCTGGATTGGCTCAGCCCACTTCGCCCGAAATCTACTGTCGAGCGATCGCGGCTCTCTCTAGCTTTCTTGGCTACCCCGTCTTAGCAGAAGGGCTGTCTCCCCTCCGCAATTACGCCGATTTGATTCCCAATCTGATCTCTACTTATGATCTGATTTTGCGAAACGCAGCATGGGCAGAGAAACTAGCACCTGCGATCGTCCTACGGATTGGCGAGATGCCTACCAGTAAGCAGTTACGTAACTGGCTAACGGAAACAGAGCCATTGCAATGGGTGATTGATCCCAGTGGACGCAATTTAGATCCACTCCACGGGAAAACGATTCATTTGCACGGTTCTGTTGAGCAGTTAGCCGCAGAATTAGACGGACAAGATTTAAATGCTGCTCAAGTTAGTTCTTACTGGCATCTCTGGCAAGCCGCAGAAGTTGAAACTCGCCAAAATCGCGATCGCGCCTTGAGCAAAACAACCCACTTGTTTGAAGGCAAAGCTGCCTGGATGCTCTCCCGCTGTTTGCCTGCCGACACACCCCTATTTATCAGCAGCAGTATGCCCGTGCGCGACGTAGACTTTTTTTGGGTTCCTGGCAATTCTAGAATTCGACCTTTTTTTAATCGGGGCGCAAACGGCATTGATGGCAGTCTTTCCACTGCGCTAGGAATTGCCCACCACAATCAAAGCAGCGTCATGCTGACTGGAGACCTAGCCTTGCTGCACGACACCAATGGCTTTCTGCTCCGACCGCATTTTGTCGGACATTTAACCATCGTGTTAATCAATAACAACGGCGGCGGCATTTTTGAAATGTTGGCGATCGCCAAATTTGATCTGCCCTTTGAAGATTTTTTTGCTCTGCCCCAATCCATTAACTTCGCCAACCTCTGTAACACCTATGGCGTTGAACACGAGCGCATCACTGCCTGGGAGCAGCTAGCAGATCGACTCAACCCTCTGCCAAAATCTGGCATCCGTGTTCTGGAACTCTGCACCGATCGCAAAGCAGATGCCCAATGGCGGCAAGATAATTTAGGCACCTTTGCTGCAAAGATGAATGATTGAAAGATGATTGTTTCACTTCAAAACGTTTCCGTATGCAAACCGACTGGCAAGTTGCAAAAACTTACGAAGATATTCT
>JBBSCL010000357.1:0-4442 GCA_038250345.1 Leptolyngbyales cyanobacterium | reverse complement strand
GATGGAGATGGCTTCGGTGCAGGGAGCTAGTCGTGCCCTAGAGCATCTGGCAGATTTAGTGCCTGCGATCGCGCACAAGCAGGTAAATGGACAGATCGAAGATGTCGCGGTGAGCGCCTTGACTGAGGGCGATCGCATTCTCATTCGTCCCGGTGAACAAGTGCCGATCGATGGTGAAGTCATTGAAGGCGTTTCCAGCGTGAATGAAGCCTTTTTGACTGGAGAATCGCGACCCGTGACCAAACGAGAACACGATGAAACGGTGGCAGGTTCCGTCAACGGAGAAGGTGCTCTAACGATCGCCGTCACTCGCACTGGAGATAAAACCACTCTGAGCCAGATTATGCGGCTGGTGGAGGAAGCGCAGGCATCGAAAAGTCAATATCAGAACCTTGCCGATCGACTTGCCTACTGGTTGACTTTAATTGCGATCGGGGTTTCGGCACTGACGTTTGTGGTTTGGCTCTCTGTAGGCACAGGTGGTCTGACCTTCGCGATTAATCGCGCTGTTTCTGTGCTTGTAATTACCTGTCCTCATGCGTTGGGTTTGGCAATTCCTTTAGTGATTATTAACGCCACATCAATGTCTGCAAAGCATGGCGTGCTGGTGCGGAACCGCGAAGCGTTTGAACGCGCTAAAAACATCAAAACGATCGCCTTTGACAAAACAGGCACACTGACTGAGGGGCAGTTTGGAGTTCAACACACGTATGCCGAGGGGATGAGCGAGGAGGATGCCTTGGTGATCGCAGCGTCCCTAGAATCTTTATCGGAGCATCCTTTGGGGAAAGCGATCGTTACAGAAGCCAGTCGCCGCCAGAGCCAGCTAAAGAAAGTCACTGAGTTTCAAGCGGTGCCCGGTCAAGGTGTGGAAGGCACAATCGAAGGGCAACAGTATCGGGTGGGCAGACCAGAATGGGTAGCGGAGTTGAAATTGCAGCTTGCGGTAAATCTACAAGCCGGACTCAAAGAAATCGAAGCGCGCGGTGAGAGTGCGATCGTCCTCTTCAACGATCAACAAGCTTTGGCGGTGTTTGGGTTAGCCGATCGCGTCCGCGAGAATGCCCGGAAAGCCATCGATCGGTTGCGTGAGATGGGCATTGAAACCGTGATGATTACAGGCGATGCGGAAGTAGTCGCCAAAACAGTGGCAGCAGATTTAAAGATCGATCGCTACTATGCGCGAGTTCTCCCCAAGGACAAAGCGGCTCTCATTCGACGGCTAAAAGCCGCTAAACCCACGGCGTTTGTCGGCGATGGCATCAATGATGCACCTGCCCTGTCTGAGTCGGATTTGGGCATTGCCATTGGTGCGGGTACCAATGTGGCGATCGAGTCTGCCGATCTGGTACTGGTCAAGAGTGATTTATTAGATGTCGCTTATGCGCTCAAACTGGCGACAGCAGCCTATGACAAGATGATCCAAAACTTGTTCTGGGCAACGGGGTATAATGTGATTGGTATTCCATTAGCGGCTGGTGTTGCTTATCCGTTGGGAATCGTACTTTCTCCAGCCGTAGGCGCACTATTTATGACGATTTCCACTGTTGTCGTCTCGATTAACGCAGTGCTGCTCCGACGCATGAAAAATTGACCTGTGGTTTTATCAGTAGTCTGTTTCTTTCTATATTCTCCAAGTTTAAGAAAATCCTCCAACGAGAACGGCATTGAGCCAAATCAAGTTTTGTAACGTGCTTAATCAACTCATGCAATCCATCCAGGAAATAACATGAAGTTTTAGCGATGTTTGTTCAAATTGCTGAGCCTGTTCGCGATCGCAAATCAACAAAGGGAGTTCTCATGATCTAATTGTTTTATGCCCCCGGCACTTGTGCCCTCGCAACTCATATTGTTCTGGAGTGGATTGGTGAACCTTATGAACTAGAAAAAGTGCAGCTTGGTGATCCCGCATTCCTCAAAATCAATCCTTTAGGGCAAGTGCCTACCATGATGGATGGCGATCGCGTCATGAGCCAAGGCGATGCACTGCTGAAATATTTGGTGCATAAATACCCCAGCGCCAAGTTAGGAGACGATGGCACCTTAGCCGATGCTTACGAACTCGATCATTGGCTGGCCTTTTTTACCGGCGATGTCCATCCTGCCTTTTTTCCTTTCTTCAGTCCCAAGCGCTATTCTGTCGATCACACCGATCAGGCTCTGCATACTGTGAAAGAAGCGTCCACAAGCTAGTGGATAAAGTTTTTACTCACTTGGATCAGCATCTCACAGGCAAAACACATATTGCCGGAAATCGTCGCACTATTGTCGATGCCTATGGTTTCGCCATGATTCGCTGGGGCAACAATTTGCCGAAATCTTTGTCTGACTATCCTCAGATCAATCGTTTTTACCATCAACTGTTAGATGACAAAGATGTGAAACAGGCAATGGAACAGCAAGAGATTCACTAGATGGAGGTTTTTTATGACAGCTTCGGTTCAACGTGCGATCGCCAGCAGCCCTTGGCCTAGCTTGCCACTAGCAGACTGGCAGGATACCTATACAACGCTCCATTTATGGACGCAGATCGTCGGTAAAATTCGACTGGCACTGGCTCCCAACCTCAACCACTGGTGGCAGTCCACGCTCTATGTCACACCCCGTGGACTGACAACCGCTGCTATCCCTTACGAAACTCGCACCTTTCAGATCAGCTTTGATTTTCTCGATCAGCAATTACAGATTGATACCAGTGACGGTATTACTAAAAGAATTGCCCTTGCGCCTCGCTCCGTTGCTGATTTTTATCGAACGGTGATGGAGACACTGAAGGAAATGGATATCGAAGTCCGAATTTGGACAATGCCGCAAGAAGTGGCAGACTCGATCCCGTTCGATCAGGATGAGCAACATGGGGCTTACGATGCGGAATATGCCCAACGATTCTGGCGAATTTTGGTGCAAGCAGATCGCATCATGACCCTGTTCCGCTCCAGGTTCCTGGGTAAATCCAGCCCCGTCCATTTCTTCTGGGGAAGCTGTGACTTGGCTGTGACTCGTTTTTCTGGTCGGACTGCGCCACAGCATCCCGGTGGAGTGCCAAACATGGCAGATTGGGTTACACGAGAAGCCTATTCGCACGAAGTCAGTAGTTGCGGCTTTTGGCCGGGGGGCGGGGCGATCGTGGAGCCTGTTTTTTACGCTTACGCTTACCCTGTGCCAGAAGGCTTTCGAGATTACCCGATCCAGCCCAGGGAAGCATTCTATAGCTCAGAGATGCAAGAGTTTGTCCTCCCCTATGAAGCAGTCAGACAAGCTGAAGATCCAGATGCGGTGCTCCTTACCTTTCTCCAAAGCACCTATGAAGCAGCGGCAAATTTAGGATATTGGGATCGAGCAGCACTAGAGCGCACTCCAGCCCTATAAAGCTAACCAATCCTTGGCATGGTGGACGAAAGCTCCTGTGAAGGAAGACCGTGTACTACCGCTCAATGATGCCGCTACCCTATGCCAGCGAGCCGTGGAAAGACGACACAAACTAGAGTTTCATTTCAATACAGTTTTTTAAGAGTTATCTTATGGTGGTTTCCACTCTAGAACGTGACCAAGAACTTGACTACTCCACATTAGACCTAGCTAATCCGTGCGTGTTGCTAGAGACGTTGCAAAAACTGCGGCAGATTGTAGTTCGGGAAGGGCAAGATATTTTTGACCCGTGGCGATCGCGCCTTCAGCGGCAGGCATTTCTCAGCAGTGGACTCAATCTTGCTCATTACATGGCGCTACGCCGACGCGACCTCCGTCCATTGCAAGCGGCTCTGGTGCCCTGGGGCTTATCCTCTCTGGGTCGTCTGGAAGGACGAGTCATCCCCAGCTTGGATGCGGTCATTGCCACCCTGGGAGCCATCTGCAAGGTCAATCCGGCGACGCTGCCCAGCCGTCCGGCGCTTCAGGAGTTTCAGGAGAGCGATCGCCTCCTGCACCAGCAAACCGAAGACGTATTGGGTCAGACCGCAGGGGAACGCCGAGTCAGAATCATGGTGACATTGCCACCAGAAGCCGCCAGTGATCAAGACTTTGTGCGAGATCTGTTGCAGCGAGGCACCAACTGTGTTCGCATTAACTGTGCCCACGACAACGCTGATCTCTGGGCGGCGATGATTGGCAATGTCCGTCGAGCCGAAACTGAAACCGGACACGCCTGCAAAGTGTTAATGGATCTGGGAGGACCGAAACCCCGGCTTGGTGAAGTGATCGCGCCTGCTCACAAACATCGCCTCCTGCAAGGGGATTGTCTGGTGTTAACCCATGACCTGCCTGACCGGAAAGCTGCGACCTGTTTCTACGCAACGTGTACCCTGCCCGCAGTGATCGATCGCTTGGAGGTAGGTGCAACTGCCTGGATTGATGATGGTCGCATTGGCGCGCGGGTGGAAGCGCTCACTGATGAGGGTGTGCTTCTCCGCATCACCCATGCCAGCTTAAAAGGAAGTAAACTG
>JBBSCL010000356.1:0-4458 GCA_038250345.1 Leptolyngbyales cyanobacterium | reverse complement strand
GTGGAAGGCAATCGATTGATTCCATCGCAGGTGCTGCGATCGCTCGTTTCGATTACTTATCCTCAATCAATATTGCAGTTGAAACCCGAAGCGATCGCCAAAGAGTTAAAAACAAAAGCCCCAATTTCCGATGTGGCGGTGAATCGGCAATTATTTCCACCGAGCATCACTATTCGAGTGGTAGAACGCTACCCCGTTGCGATCGTTCTAGCCAACAGCAGTGATATTCAATTACTGTCTCAAAATTCCATCAAAAGCAAAGAGACTGCCGCCAAAATTGGCATGTTAGACGAGAACGGAATGCGGTTGCCTCTAGAAAACTATACTCTGATCCAACAATCCATTAAACTGCCGAGCCTTAAAGTGATTGGCAACCCAGAACATTATCGTCGCAACTGGTCTACACTATATCGGGAAATTAGCCGAAGTCCGATAAAGATCAGCGAAATTGATTTTCAAAATCCAGCAAATTTAGTCCTCAGAACTGAGATAGGAACGATTCATCTAGGTTCTTATGGAATGCAGTTCCCTGAACAAATTAAGACCCTCGACCGAATGCGAAAACTTCCTAACCAAGTTGGTCTTAATCAAATCGCCTACATTGACTTAAGAAACCCAAACTCACCGTTTATTCAAACATCTGAATCAAAAGGTTCTGGTAAACCGGACAGCCCTTAAGGGAGCTAAAAAAATAATCACAACGGGTTCGCCAAGCAATTTAATCGACTTAAGCAACCTACCCGTTTCACGCTATCATAAGCTCTTTAAGATGATTGGTTTTTCAAAGCAAGTTCATCTATAGTTAATCAAAAGTCACTCAGCCCTAAAAACTTTAACTTTCTATTTAATCCACTCAAATTTCATCTATTATTTGTTGTTAAATTGCCTACTATTCCAATGACACTCAACAACGGCTTAGAAAATGCCCACGGAAACACTACTCCTGAAGGACAGCCCAATTTTTTACGGGCGATCGCTCCTTCAAGCCCATTCACCAACTCCGGTAATCATATGAACCAATCTAATGATGCAAAAGGGTTGCCCAGAGACGACCATAGGAGTAATGATATTGTGCCTGGTAGCGTGGCAAAGATTAAAGTCATTGGAGTGGGTGGCGGCGGCGGCAATGCTGTAAATCGGATGATTGCCAGCGATGTGGTCGGAGTTGAGTTTTGGACACTTAACACCGACTCTCAAGCGCTCGTTCAATCCTCTACTTCAAAATGTTTGCAAGTCGGGCAGAAGCTCACCAGAGGCTTAGGCGCAGGTGGCAACCCCGCAATTGGGCAAAAGGCAGCCGAAGAATCGCGCGATGAAATTGCAGCAGCGCTCGAAAATGCTGATTTAGTATTTATTACGGCGGGTATGGGCGGTGGTACTGGAACAGGTGCAGCCCCTGTAGTGGCAGAAATTGCCAAAGAACTAGGAGCCTTGACCGTTGGCGTAGTTACTCGTCCGTTTACGTTTGAAGGTCGCCGCCGCACCACTCAGGCAGAAGAAGGCATTGCGGCTCTTCAAAGTCGGGTAGATACCCTGATTATCATTCCAAATGATAAGCTTTTGACTGTTATTTCTGAGCAAACTCCTGTCCAAGAGGCATTTCGCACCGCAGATGACATTCTTCGGCAAGGGGTTCAAGGGATTTCAGACATCATTACTATTCCTGGATTGGTCAACGTTGACTTTGCCGATGTCAGAGCAGTGATGGCAGATGCTGGATCTGCTTTGATGGGAATTGGCGTAGGTACAGGCAAATCTAGGGCGAGAGAAGCAGCAATGGCTTCCATCTCCTCACCATTGTTAGAGTCTTCAATCGATGGTGCTCGTGGGGTTGTCTTTAATATCACGGGTGGCACTGATTTGACGCTGCACGAAGTTAATGCGGCGGCTGAAATTATTTATGAAGTGGTTGATCCCAATGCCAATATTATTTTTGGTGCTGTGATTGATGAGCGGCTCCAAGGGGAACTGCGGATTACGGTGATTGCCACTGGCTTTACAGGAGAGCCTCAATTACGCCAGCCGCCAGCCAAGCAATCGGCGCTGAAGCGTCCTATGAGTTCACCAGCCGCGCCATCTGCTGCAATACCAGAACCAAAGGCAAAACCTTCGATTACAGGATTAGATATTCCTGAGTTTCTTCAACGCCGTCGTCCCCCGCGCTAGTGGCTCAAGATCCACGCCAACAAGCATTTTTGGCACTTCAGGCGATCGCCCACGGTGGTTTTGCCGATGAAGTGTTAGCGAAGATCCTGCAACAAGATTTGAGTGAGCCGGATAAACGGTTAACTACAGAATTGGTCTATGGCAGCGTTCGGCGGCAGCGGACTTTGGATGCGCTGATTGATCAATTGGGTAAAAAGCAGAGCAATCGCCAACCGCCTAATCTCCGCCTAATTCTTCATCTGGGACTTTACCAGCTTCGGTATCTCACCCAAGTGCCCCCTTCCGCAGCCGTGAACACATCGGTAGAACTGGCAAAAAACAACGGGTTTGCCGGACTTTCGGGTGTAGTGAATGGCATTCTACGGCAATATATCCGGCTTTCGGCATCTGAACTGGTATCTGACCCGCTACAGCTTCCCACTGATCCCATTCAGCGCTTGGCAGTTTTGCACAGCTATCCCGACTGGATTGTTGAAGTATGGCAGGCGCAATTTGGGCTAGAGAACGCCCAAAAACTCTGTGATTGGATGAATCAACCGCCCCGCATCGATTTGCGAGTGAATATTTTAAGGGCATCTGTGGATCAGGTAGAAGCGGCAATGCAGGCTGCGGGAGTATTAGTAGAGCGATCGCCTGTTTTACCGCAAGCTCTACGACTGGTTAATCATGCGGGTGTCATTCGCAATCTCCCCGGCTTTGAGGAAGGCTGGTGGATGGTGCAGGACTGGAGCGCTCAACTGGTGAGCCATTGCGTCAATCCACTACCCGGCGAAACAGTGATTGATGCTTGTGCCGCCCCTGGTGGAAAGGCAACTCACCTGGCAGAATTGATGGGCGATCGCGGCGTTGTCTGGGCATGTGATAAGACCCAGTCTCGCTTAAAAAAAGTGCAGCAAAACTGCGATCGCTTGGGGCTTCAGTCTGTCCAAATTGAAACCGCCGATAGCCGCACATTAACGCAGTTCACTGATCAAGCTGACCGGGTGCTAGTGGATGCTCCCTGTTCTGGGTTAGGCACCTTGCACCGTCACGCTGATGCCCGCTGGCGACAAACGCCTGCAACCGTTCAAGGTCTAGCAACTTTACAAGCCGAATTACTCGATCAAGCTGCAACCTGGGTTAAGCCGCTTGGCACATTGATTTATGCGACTTGCACCTTACACCCTACAGAAAATGAAAATCAAATTGAACACTTTTTGACCACTCATCCAGACTGGAAACTGCAACCAATTGTTAATCTACCCGGCTCTAAGTTTGTTTCTTCAGAGGGCTGGATTAAAGTTTTGCCCCATCAACATTCTATGGATGGCTTTTTTATGGCACAACTCAGTCGGTAATGTTTTAGTGCCGAACAAAAATATGTGACAAATCACCAAGCATTGCGCTTAGTGGCGTATGGTAAACGATAAGGGAACAACCCAAATTGCTGACCCTTCTCTGTTACGCAAGACTTTTAGAGACAAGAATTATGGCAGATAAAAACGTTATAAATTTAGTCAAGATTCTGATTGGGACTGCCTGGATCGATGGAACAATTCAACCTGAAGAGCGGGAATATCTCAACCGCGTTGCCAAAGAAAAAGGAGTGGCTGATGAAGCTGAAATCCAGCCATTGCTCCACGAATTCACCACTGTAAAACCGAGTGAATGCTACGAATGGGTGAAGCAATACCTCGGCGATCGCCCAACCTCCGAAGAGTGTCAGCAGCTTTTAGAAGCCCTTAGCGGCTTGATTTATAGCGACGGCATAGTTGCAACCGAAGAGGCTAACTTATTAACAGAGTTGCAGTCTCTCGATCCCAATAATATCAGCGGAGATCACTCAAGCAATACAATTCTTTCAGCAATTCGCAGCCTCTATCAGCGTTGGATCGCCAAACTGGAATAAGTACTCCGATCTCCGCCTGCTCAGCAACTAGAACGCCCAGATACTTAAACCCCTGGGTTTTCAGTATCTTTCACTTCGGGAACCGCTTCAGGGCGCTCCTTGCTTTCCCAACCAACAGGTCGTTTGGCATTGTACCAGGCTACTGAACCAATGGTGACAGCCGCTATAAAACCAACTACATAAACTGCCGTAAACCATGCGGGAAAACGTTCACCTGCACTTGTTGCAACTGCTATGAATACACTCATTTCAAATACTCCTAACTCTAAATTCATTAAATCATTGACTGCGTTACAGCATATTGAGTTGAACGAATCAATTCATCTGCTGTAAGACTGATTTTGATTTTATTCTTTAGGTAGATTTAGTCAACTCTTCTACACGTCCATATCGAGCGATCGCCC
>JBBSCL010000355.1:0-4462 GCA_038250345.1 Leptolyngbyales cyanobacterium | reverse complement strand
TCCATGTCTTCTACATACTGCTGACCACGCACAACTGCCGGAATCAGCCCGATCGCGAACCGAATTTTTTGATACCAAGTCAATAAATCGTTGTTACGCAGAATGGAGACAATGACGTTAAAAGGTGCAGGGATATCTGGAACATTGAAATAGGACAACACGCCAGTTTCAGGCAGGTTGAAAATAAGCTGATGTTTTTTCCACTGCAAGCGATCGGAAATACCTAACTCGTCGAGCAATTGCAGCATATTGGGATAAGCTCCAAAAAAAGCATGTAGCCCGGTTTCATACCAGTCTCCATCTTCATCCTTCCAAGCCGCTACCAAGCCGCCCAAAACATCGCGGCTCTCTAACACAATCGGCGTATGACCCGCGTCCACCAAATATTTTGCACAGGCTAAACCTGCTAATCCGCCTCCAGCGATCGCAACACGCATGTAGTCCCTTCACAGTCTCTTTAGAGTTGACATGACCCTTATTATACGTTGCAAACCGTTACAGTTTGAGAGCGAGGCAAAATTCCCAGTAATTCCAGGAAATCAAGGGAATTATAGAATTAGGAGTTACGCATTGACAAAAGTGGCAATGTCTGGAGTTAGACAGCAATCGGTTTGGAAAGGTTTTCTAAAATGAACTGACGGATCACAAGTCTAGAACATCACCCATCTAGTGGTGAATTTCTAGGCTCAACGTGTATTGTCCAAGCTGGAGGCGATCGCAGCGAAGCTCATACTCTAGCAGCAGATACGAGGGCAGCGGATTTCCTTTCATGTGCAAATTTCGGGTAAAGTTACGTAACCGAAACTCACGATTGGGCTGCGAATCATCTTGCAGGAAATAGCGGCTTAGCCCAAGCACTCCAGGCTCAAACAGATGGCGGTAGCTAAATTGCCCGTTTCCCTGCATTGTCATCGTGACGCGATAAGGAGAAAACTCGATCCACAATAGGCGAGGGGTGGGAACTGCGGTGGTTGTCAACGTACTAACGGCAGAGGCTTCTCCCACTTGCGATCGCGTATCCCAATCCATCACCAGTGGCTCTGTGAGAACCAGGTGATAGCGATCGCGGTCTCTTTGATAAAGTGTGCCGACCGTCTCTAGCTCTGAAATCAACAAGCCATCGGCACTAAATGATAAATGAATCGGTCGGCGAAGTTGAGTCAGCATGGTAATTAAGCGGTAGGATTACTAACGCAGTCCAGATGGCAGTCTAGCCGATCCCCATGGCAGTCACCCAGGTAATTACCCTTAATCATGCTGAATATCATCATCACCTGACAATTATTCCCCCCTTGTCTGGGCTGTCGCTGCAAGGGCGAATTCTAGTGCCAGGGGATAAGTCTATTTCCCATCGAGCGCTGATGCTGGGGGCTTTGGCAGAGGGCGAAACGGTGATTCATGGATTGCTACTAGGGGAAGATCCGCGCAGTACCGCTAGTTGCTTTCAGGCAATGGGGGCAGAAATTTCAGCGCTCAATAGTGACGAAGTGCGGGTGCGCGGGATTGGATTGGGGAAGCTCGTAGAACCGCTGGATGTGCTGAATGCGGGTAACTCTGGGACGACGCTGCGACTGATGTTAGGGATCTTGGCTTCCCATCCTGGGCGATTTTTTACGATAACGGGAGATGGATCGCTGCGATCGCGCCCGATGTCGCGAGTTGTTAAGCCATTGCAGCAAATGGGGGCACAAATTTGGGGACGTAAGGATAGTTCACTCGCACCTCTAGCAATCCAAGGGCAAACCCTGAGTCCGATTCACTACCAATCACCGATCGCGTCTGCTCAGGTAAAATCCTGCATCTTACTGGCAGGGTTAATGGCAGAAGGGCAAACAACCGTCACAGAACCCTCACTCTCACGGGATCATAGCGAACGGATGCTAAAGGCTTTTGGTGCCGAAATCATCGTTGATCCCGAAACCTATAGCGCTACGGTAACTGGACAGGTAACTCTAAGGGGGCAAACCGTTGTGGTGCCGGGAGATATTAGCTCGGCGGCGTTTTGGTTGGTTGCCGGGGCGATCGTTCCGGGATCAGATCTCACCATTGAAAATGTGGGCGTGAACCCGACGCGCACGGGCATTTTGGCAGCTCTGGCAATGATGGACGCAGATATTACTCAGGAAAATCTGCGGGAAGTTGCTGGCGAACCCGTGGCAGACCTACGAGTGCGCTATCGGCAAGGGCGAGACGGTGCGCCGCTGCAAGCTTGCACGATTGACGGTCATTTAATTCCTAAATTGATCGACGAAGTGCCCATCTTGGCGGTGGCGGCAACGTTTGCGAATGGCACAACTGTGATTCGAGATGCGGCAGAACTGCGCGTCAAGGAAAGCGATCGCATTACCGTCATGGCAACTCAACTGAATCAAATGGGAGCTAAGATTACCGAACTCGCCGACGGCATGGAAATTGCAGGTAGAACGCCTTTGACGGGCACTGAAGTGGATAGCCACAGCGATCATCGGATCGCCATGAGCTTGGCGATCGCGGCTCTGACTGCCAAAGGAACCACCACAATCCAACGGGCAGAAGCCGCCGCAATTTCCTATCCATCGTTTGTGGAAACCTTGCAACAAATCGTGCAGCAATAGAGAAACCTTGATTAAGTTTCACTAAAATATGTAATCTTTTTCGAGAAAATCTCAGCTTTCAATCGTCATTCTATAAACTGATATGAATTCATCGGACTCATCCAGACCGCTGGGTGGCATTCTCATAGCATTTTGTATTTTGTTCAAATTTAGTCATTTATTTTTAATTAAGGAGTTTAAGCATGACAGTTTCTCAGAATCAAACTATCAGCCAGCCAAACTATGGCTTGATGTTAAAAAGTTTTTTATTGTGGACTGCAATTTTAACCGTGTGCTTGCTAATCGTCGGGTTTCCGGTTGGAATTTTGATTGTCACGGTTGGTTCCTTGCTAGCAATGGCGCTGCATGAAATCTTGCCAGGAATCGGTCTTGTGATGATTGTGGGTAGCTTTATTACAGTTCAGCTAATTGGCGTAATGATCGCGGCAGCGATACTGACCTTGAAGGGAACTCACCCCAGCGATGTAAGCTGGTTACCCTGGTTAAGCGGTCAGTCTAATCCTCAAAATCATTCAGTTTATGCCGCTTGCCCGCTAACCTGCGAAGTGAAGTAAATTAGCGATATTTTTCTAAATAAGTTGAAAAAGCCTGGTTTAACCGGGCTTTTTCATAGTTTGGAGTCATCGCCCAGAAAACCGATAGCCTGTGTACTGTTCTCCTTCATACAAAACGACCAACCAAGTTTGAGGTTCAAATTCAAGCGGGTAAGCTTCGCGTAGGGCGATCGCGCCAGCCCGAATTTGCAAACTCGAAAGCTGACAATACGGCTCTTTTACAATGTCTCGAATCCGTTGTTTTTTGTCGCCTTCTGGCACTGCCAATAGCTGCACCAACTGCTTTTTAGATAGCACCGCGCTAGATTGAACCACTTGTTGACACGTTTCACCAATGCTTTTGCGATTGCCAAGAAACGGTAAGCCGCCAAACTGATCGATCAACAAGCCGATCGCTAGTATCAGAGAACCACCTGCCATAATTCGCTTGGAATTTAAGCGCAAAAAATTGGGGGTTTCCATTATTTTCTCCTAAAGTTTGCCGCCAACAAAAAATCCCACCATGATTAAAAACAGACGGTAATAGGGAATCCAGCCCGCTTTGGGAACGCAGAATACAAGATACATAGCAGCGATCGCCGGAGCTAACATCAGAACCAGAAAAATCGGGGAAAGCATGGGAAATGCAGCAATCACATAGCGAGAAGTAACCCGCATCACCATTGAAATAGCCATCCATAGAGCAGCATCGCTAATGCGGTCTATCGGTTTACGGGGCAAGTCTAGCGATCTCAGATCGCGCCAACGTCCGCGCCATTCGCGTAAATAACGGCGAAGCGTGGTGGGTAGCGGAGAGGATCGGGAGCGGGGGTGATCGCGAGGTAAATCCTGATTTATAGTAGTTTCTCTGTCCCAATTATGGGAGTCCTCAGTTCTAGCAGTGTCAGTTTTAGCAGTATATGGCTCCTGATCCCAAGGGTCACTGGATGAGCTTTCCCAGGTTTGAGTGGGGGAATAGCTAAGTGGGGCTGCTGGGGCAGGAGGTTGCGGTATCGAAGATTGTCTATGAGGATGACTCCCTTTCTCTGAAGCGCTGGGTTCCTCAGAAAAAGGAATCAGGGCACCCGCTTCATTCAGATATAACCCCAACTCAACCAACCGTTGATGAATGCTATGTTCCTGAGATTTCAATGCTTCTAATTTCAATGCTTCTAACGGTTGTTCTTGAACTGGGGTTGGAGATTGCCACTGATTTTTGATCGGTTGAATATGGGGCGATCGCTGAGCTATCTGCCTTTCAGTTGGAGTTGAAGCTTTAGGTATAGTTGGAGGGTCGGCTGAATTAGGAAGACTAGCATCTGCGATTTCTACAGG
>JBBSCL010000354.1:0-4469 GCA_038250345.1 Leptolyngbyales cyanobacterium | reverse complement strand
TTTCAGCAATACTGCCGTATTCCACAAGCAAGGCAGAATCAGTCCCTTCGTAACGCAGATGGGCTTTGGCTGAAGGCTGGAGGGATGCTGAAAGGTTAGGATTCTGGCGGATCAGTTCGGTGGTGGCGGCGCAGGTGAGATGGGCGATCGCGGCTTCCAGATCGGGCAATGCGGCTTCCGTTAAAGCGATTTCTAGAGATTGTTCACGAATGACGCTTTGTTTTGCCAAACCCATACCGTAGGCAGATAAGACTCCTGCGTAAGGATGAATGAAAATTTGTTGAATGCCCAAAGTTTGGGCGATCGCGCAGGCATGTTGTCCCCCCGCACCGCCGAAACAGCAAAGCGTGTATTCCGTGATGTCATAGCCGCGCTGCACCGAGATTTTTTTGATGGCATTTGCCATTTTTTCCACGGCGATCGCCAAAAAACCTTCTGCCACCTGTTCGGGCGATCGCGGGTCATTTGTTGCCTGGTGAATTTCTACCGTCAAGTCTGCAAACTTCCGCTGTACAACTTCCACATCCAGCGGCAAGTTGCCCTCCTCCCCAAATACCGCTGGAAAAAAATCTGGCTGCACCCGTCCCAGCATCACATTGCAATCAGTTACCGTCAGCGGTCCGCCCTGGCGATAGCAGGCAGGACCCGGATTTGCCCCGGCTGACTTCGGATCAACCCGATATCTCGCGCCATCAAACAACAAAATGGAACCACCCCCTGCCGCCACCGTGTGAATCGCCATCATCGGTGCCCTCAGACGCACTCCCGCTACTTCCGTTTCAAAGACGCGTTCATAGTCCCCGGCATAGTGCGCCACATCCGTTGAAGTGCCGCCCATGTCAAAAGTGATAATTTTTTCCAGCCCTGCCTGTTTGCAGGTTTGCACCGCGCCCACAATGCCGCCAGCCGGACCCGATAAAATGCTGTCTTTGCCCTGAAACGATCGCGCATCGGTTAAGCCACCGTTGGACTGCATGAAAAAAAGGCAAGGCGATAGGTGAGAGGCGAAAGGTGAGATTTCTTCTTCTTTCCCCTCGTCTCTTACCTCTCGCCCATCGCCTAACGCTACCGCCACTTGCTCAACGTAGCGTCGCAAAATGGGCGATAGATATGCATCGACGACGGTCGTATCGCCGCGACTGACAAGTTTCATCAGGGGGCTGACTTGATGGGAAACGGAAATTTGGCTGAAGCCGATCGCCCTTGCAATTTCGGCGACGCGCTGCTCATGATTGGGATAGCGGTAGCCATGCAAAAACACGATCGCGCAGGAATGAATGCCGCTGTCATAAGCTGCTTGCAGAGATGCGATCAATTGCGTCTCTGTTTCAGACGTAATTGAAACTAATTCTTCACCTTGGGCGCTGTAGCGTTCAGGCACCTCAATTACCTGCTCATACAACATTTCAGGCAGAATAATCTGCAAAGCGAAAATGTTGGGTCGATTTTGATAGCCGATCCGCAGCACATCCCGAAAGCCCTTTGTGGTGATGAATAGGACGCGATCGCCCTTCCGTTCCAGCAGCGCATTTGTCGCCACCGTCGTTCCCATTTTGATCGCCTCAATCTGCTCCGCCGGAATTGGGGCATCAGCAGGTACGCCCAAAATCTCGCGAATACCCTGAATGGCTGCATCCTGGTAGCGTGGATTCTCGGACAGCAGCTTGTGTATTGTGAGTGAACCATCGGGATGCCGCGCCACAATGTCGGTAAAGGTGCCACCGCGATCAATCCAAAATTGCCAGCGCTTCAGGGTTTCAGCGGTCATAGTTTGATCTAAGTGATTCTGTCATCGGCTGCAAGAACTGAAGGTCACGTGATGTTAATCACGATAATCAGTAGGAATAATCACACTGAGAAGGGGTGTTTATCACCTGTTAGACCTTGGAATAACGCGATACTCAATTGTGTTGAAGCCCCTCGTTGAGTATCTACCATGAACGCCCCCACCTTAAACGCCACACCCCTTGAAAAGATTGTTGAACGGATTTTAGCTACACGTCAAATTACCCGTGTGGATCAGCATTCGCTGTGGACATTAAGTAATTTGACTGCTCAAGAAAAACAACTTATTAACCGCGTCTTCGATCGCCTGCGGATGGGGTTGCTTAAGGTTGTAGATTAATTTAGAAGCCAGCCGCCGTACCATCTCCCCGCGGATCGGCGGCTCCTTCTAACCAACCATCACTGCTGCGAAGAATAATCGTTGCGTTGCCCCAATCCGATCTCTCTTCAATCCTATGTCCGCGACGGCGCAGTTCTGCCAGCGTTAGTGGATCAAACCCGTTCTTTTCCACCATGAGACTGTCGGGTAGCCATTGATGATGCAGGCGAGGAGCCGCAACTGCCCCACGAGCATTCATGTCATATACGAATGCGTTCAGCACGATTTGCAAAACAGTCGTGATGATGGTGCTGCCGCCCGGTGCCCCTGCAACCAGCCGAACCTGCCCATTTTCCGTGACAATGGTGGGAGTCATGCTGGAAAGAGGCGTTTTGCGGGGGGCGATCGCGTTTGCCGTGCCGCCCACCAATCCAAAAGCATTAGGGGTGTTGGGCGCGATCGCAAAATCATCCATTTCGTTATTCAGCACAATGCCTGTGCCTGCTGCCACCACTCGTGCGCCAAAGCCCAAATTTACCGTGAAAGTTAGACTGACAGCATTGCCAGCTTGATCCACGATGCTCAAATGGCTAGTGTCTGCGGATTCTTTGCTCGACAGTCGCTTGAGCAACTCTGGATCGGCAGGTTTTACCTGACTGGAGGGTCGCGCCTTGCTTAGATCAATTTCCTGGCGGCGCTGTGTGGCATAGGCAGAGCTAATTAAGGCAGCAACAGGCACCTTAACAAAATCTGGATCGCCCAGATATTGGGCGCGATCGGCATAGGCAATCCGCATACTTTCGACTATCCAGTGCAGCGCATCGGGATGATGCCAGCCCAACGCTTTTAGATTGCTGCTACCGATCGCGCCACTGAGCAGGTTCAGCATTTGCAGCAGATGCACTCCACCGGAAGACGGCGGCGGCATAGAGCAAACTCGCACTGTACGACTTGCAAATTGAAAGTTGCCGCAAACAGGAGTGCGCCAGATCGGGCGATACTGCTGCAAATCTTGTTGGGTGATGATGCCGCCGTTAGCTGCCATATCCTGGGCGATCGCGCTAGCAATGCTGCCTTTGTAAAAGCTTTGCGGTTCTTGGACGATCTCGGCTAAGGTTTTTGCCAGATCGGTTTGAATCAGCGTTTCGCCAATTGCAGGCGGCTTTCCTAATGGCAAAAAGATTTGCCGAGTTGCCGGATTGGTTCGCAAAGTAGGATAGCGAGCAATCGCGGCTGATAGCCTGGGCGTAACCACAAAGCCGGTTTTTGCCAAGGCGATCGCGGGTTGCACCACCGTTTTCCAGGGTAACTTTCCATATTGACGATGCACTTCCGCCAATCCCGCCACTGTCCCTGGAACCCCCACTGCGAGATAGCCTTCGGTGCTGGCTTTGGGGCGAACCTTTCCAGATGCATCTAAATACAGGGTTGCAGTCGCAGCCATGGGTGCCCGTTCCCGAAAATCAAGTGCCCTAATCTCGCCAGTGTTGCCGACGCGCAACAGCAAAAAGCCACCGCCGCCAATTCCGGCTGAGTATGGCTCCACCACAGAAATAGCAAAGGTAGTTGCCACGGCTGCATCTATAGCATTGCCGCCTTGCTGCAACATTGCCAATCCAGCTTGACTTGCCAAAGGATGAGCCGACACTACCATTCCTTGCCTGGCTCGATTGATCGCTAGGGGCATTTGCGCGAACCCAATCGAGGGCAGGCTGATCGAACCAGCAATGGCGATCGCACCCATTAAAACCAGAGAAATATTCATAAAGTCATGATTGAGTAAAACTTTTTGATTAACAAGAAATAATTTTTTTGCGTAATTTATCAACTAAACAGAGATAAGTATTACAAGAGCACGATGTCCGCTTTCAATTGAGGTATGACGATTTTTCCGCCTAGCAATATCAATAGTCGTGGTGTCAATCAATTAGTCGATTTGGAGTGGTGCAATATCAAATGATACATAAAACATTAAAATCTGCGATCGTTCTGGAGAAGTGAGATTACCTCGCAAATGGTTTTCCAAATTTCCAAAGGAGTTTAATGTTCTCGTCCCTGATTATCGCTTAGCGCATTACCAGCGAAGGGGAATCCTTTTATAACTCACAACTAATGCTTTGCCGCACTATAATATTTTCGAGTGAGAGGAGTTGACAGGGGAGGGGTGAGGGAGTTATCTTAGTAAAGCGGTCGAATCGGGGAGGCGAGAGCAGCTCTGAGTGAGGCAGCTAGAACCTAGACATAGTAATAGTTTGAGAGCCAAGAGGGATATAGAAACCTCGTCAAGATAATAAGTTTGGGAAAGTAAAGTTTCTCAAATATCTAAGAGGATAAGAGATCTGTATAGATTACTTATCTTGGTATA
>JBBSCL010000353.1:0-4485 GCA_038250345.1 Leptolyngbyales cyanobacterium | reverse complement strand
TGCGGTTGCCCCAAGGTTTAAAGATTTAAAACTTTGTTGCGTGTTTATTGCCGAAATTGCTTCAAGCAGATGTAGATCTATTAGACTTGCGGTGACTTCATGCGATTGCGCGATCGCTGCAATTTAGCTGCAATCTATAATTCCAACGTTTGAGGAATACTTTATGCAAGACCAACCGCCCCGCCGTCCGATTTCCCCCGGTATTTTGGCAGCATTCTCTGCGATCGTTTTATTTACAGGAGGGAGTACTGCCTGGTGGGCATGGTCATCGCGCACACCACCTTTGACTAATTCCAATACGATTCAATCGTCTCAGCCTGGAAAAGAGGGAAATCCCTCTGCACCCACCCCTTCCAATTCAAACGCTCAAAGTCCTGCGATCAATCCTGCCCCGGCAACTGCGAACCAAACCCTTCAGGTTTACTGGTTAAAGCCTTCCGATACAGCGATTCAGCTTGCACCGCGCCCCGTCAAGGTAAGCTCTAACGGAGATGCGAATGCCCTGCTCGAAACTGCAATTCAGCAACTTCTAGCAGGTTCCCCAACTGCCAATGAAACAACTACCATTCCGACCGGAACTCAGCTTCGCAGCCTTTCGATTAAAACCGACGGGATTCACATTGATCTGTCTAAAGAGTTTACTGGCGGTGGCGGCAGCACCTCAATGACTGGTCGCTTAGCCCAAATTTTGTATACAGCAACTAGCCTGAATCCGGCTACTGCTGTGTGGTTTTCGATCGAAGGAAAACCTTTGGAAACGCTGGGAGGAGAGGGCTTAGTGTTGGAGCAACCTCTAACTCGACAAAAGTTTGAACAAGATTTTCCGATGTAGGTCTGAATAGTATCAACAAAGCTAATTGATTGGATTGAAGCTTAGTGCTGGATCAACGAACACATTAATGAGGCGATCGATGAGCGATAACAATTCTCAGTTAATCACCGACGAGGACGCTTCAGAAAATGAGGCGACTCGTATCCGTTTTTGGGGCAACGTCACGCTGCTTGAGGAAGGAAATCGCTACCGGATCAATCGGATTGAACTAGCACCAGGGCACCATATCACCACCCAAATGCACTATCACCGGAGTGAACATTGGGTGGTCGTGTCTGGAACCGCTAAGGTCATTTGTGATGCTAAGGAAACCACCTTGATTCAGAATCAGTCTACCTATGTGCCGATGTCTACTCCTCATCGAGTCGAGAATCCTGGAGTTATTCCTTTGGTAATGATTGAAATCCAAAATGGCGAATATTTAGGCGAAGATGACATCACCCGGTTTGAGGATGCTGAATAATTGCTGCACCAGACAAAAAAGTTTAATGTTTGAATTTGACTATCTCCTTTAAGCTGTACCAAACAGATAAAGCTATTTAAGCATCAAGGTCTAAAATCGGGCTTCGCTGAATGCAAGTATGATTTTTAACTGTAGGGGTAAGTCTTGTGCATCCCCTGATGAAAATGGAGGGCAACCACAAAAAATTGCCCCTACAAATTTCATCCCCAAATTCAGCAATGCCTAAAATCGTAGCCCTGCACCTGCTTGAATTGACACTGCGGTTCCATTATTGGATTTGTATCCATCGAATGCAATGATCGCGTTGGTGTACAGCATCAAGCTGGTGTTTGGCAATGAGTAGTCAACCCCTGGCTGAATCACAAAGCTACTTTTATTGCCGATTGGGGTTTTATCCCCTCTGACGATGGAAGCACCTGCGCCGATGTAGGCATCTCCCTGCCAGTTGATGGGAATATCGTAAGACACTGTGGGAACGACCGCGACCCCATTTCCACCTACCAAAACTTGAGTCCGCAATGAAACAGGCGCTCTTAAAAACTTGTAGCGAACTGCGAGAGCGCCTGAAGTGTTGAAGTTTTCGTTTGGACTGCCGCCACCATTGGTTACGCCAAACGCTACGCCAGCACCAATATAGCTGCCATAGGCTGCTTGCGCTTGAACAGGGGATTGAGTGCTAACGAACAAGCCAGCGGCAAGAGCTATACCGCCGATCGCAGCGAATTTATTTTTCCAGCGGGTTACTTCTTGCATAGTTAATCGATGGCTTTTGAATGGTGCATGTTTCACTTTTTGGGATTCTGCAATGCAGATCTGTTTACATTTAAGCTCAACTCTCAAAAACTGAAATACTTTTTTTATTTCCTGGTGCTAATTGGTTATTTAGCTCCCAGATTTTGCCCTTTATAAACGAATGCTGCAATATCAGCGCGGGATGCTGACTGGTTAGGATTTAACTGTTTGGTATCTGGATCGCCAGAGAATAGCCCTGCTTGAATAGAAGCAGCCATCAGCGATCGCGCCCAGTCAGGCACTTGATTTTGATCTGGGTAATTTTGCAAAATAGCATTAGGGTCAGACGGAATGGGTAGAGCTAATCCTCTTGCCATTGAGATTGTGGCTTCCGTGCGCGAAACTTTTTGAGTAGGGCGAAATGTCTTATCGGGATAACCACTCATGAAGTTTGCTTTGACCGCTTGATCGATCGCCGTTGATCGCGGATCTCCTTCAGGCACGTCTGTGAATGCGATCGCAGGCTGCTTATTGGGTTTGGTAAAGGCTTTTTCAACCTGAGTTGCAAATTCTGCACGGGTGACTGGCTGATCAGGCTTAAATGTGCCATCAGGAAAACCACTCACAATCCCTTGTGCCGAGAGCGCTGTAATAAAGGAATATGCCCAATAGGTTTTTGGAACATCCACAAACGCGATCGCTGCTTTGGGGGTTGTCGGGGTGATGCCGGATGATGTGGGCGGAATTGGAACTGGAACTGCGGTTGGTTGAGTCGTTGGAGTTGCGATCGATGGCGTAGGAGTTGGGATTGCAGCCGTCGGAGTGCCAGGAGTTGTAATCATTCCAGTGGTAGAAGGAGGCTCTGCTGCACGCGCCCCTTTTTGAATGGAATTGGTTTCTACTTCTGGAGATTGAAACAAGGGTGACGTTGTAATCACTTGAGGCGCTTTAGTTTCATTCGCTTTGTTGAGAAAATTGCCCAGGGAAAACCGTTCCTGGCTCTGGTTGAATATCCAGAAGAAAATCGCACCGAACGACAGCGCTGCAATGAGGAGCGCGATCGGCTCGTCGTCTCGAAGATGAGGTGGACGCTGCCCTGGAGGTGAAGAATTTGACATGACGCTACCCTGCTCAACAACAAATCGCGATTCAAGCTGCCCCAATCCTAGAGATTTGACTCGCTTTTGTAAAGCAATAGTTTTTTTGAGTAACTTTGAATTGGGTGACGCAATCTTCGCATTCTATTCTCAATTTCCCTGGACTTTAATCTGCATTCCTTTGCTAGCGGTACACTGGTAAAGATTTGGTTGGATGAAATCTGGCATTTTAGGGTTATTCATGGCGACATTTTTATTGGAAGTTGGAACGGAAGAATTGCCAGCAAAGTTTGTGGATGAGGCGTTAGGGCAATGGCGATCGCGCATTCCTAACGATCTGGCTGAGCGATGCCTAACCCCAAAACAGATTGAATACTTTGGCACCCCGCGCCGGCTTGCGGTGATTATTTGGGGATTGCCAGAGCGCCAGCCTGATCAAGAAGAAGAGGTGAAAGGTCCTCCGGCACAGGCGGCTTTTCAGGATGGCAAGCCCACCAAGGCAGCGATCGGGTTTGCCCAAAAGCAAGGAGTGGCGGTAGCCGATTTAGAAGTTCGCCCCACGGAGAAGGGCGACTTTGTGTTTATGCGTAAAACGATCGCAGGGCAGGCAATTGCAGATATTTTAACGACGCTCGTGCCAGAGTGGATTACAAAGCTGGAAGGCAAACGGTTTATGCGGTGGGCAGACGGGGATCTGAAGTTTCCTCGCCCAATTCGCTGGCTGGTGACGTTGCTGGATGGTGAGGTGCTACCGATCTCGCTGGTAAATGGTTCGCAAGGATGCCACAGCGATCGCGTTTCTCAAGGTCATCGGGTGCTGCATCCCAACCCGATTAACATCACCCACGCGAACGACTATGTGCGTATCTTAGAAAATGCTTTTGTGCAAGTTGAGGTTGAAAAACGCCATCGTCTGATCCAGCAGCAAATTGAAGTGGCGGCGGCATCGGTGAATGGAGTGGCGGTGATCAATCCAGCGCTGCTGCAAGAGGTGACGAATTTGGTGGAGTATCCGTCGTCTGTGGTGGGCAAGTTTGATGCGGAGTTTTTGGAACTGCCCACAGAGGTGATCACTACAGAAATGGAAAGTCATCAGCGCTATTTTCCAGTGCTGAAGTCGGCAGAATCGGATGAACTGTTGCCCTATTTCATCACGATTTCTAATGGCGATCCGAGTCAGGGGAGCCTGATTGCAAAGGGAAATGAGCGGGTGATTCGGGCACGATTGTCAGATGGCAAGTTTTTCTTTGATGCCGATCGCGCTGTTCCGTTAGAAAACTATCTGCCTAAATTAGAAGCTGTGACGTTTCAGCAAGATTTAGGATCGGTGCGAGCGAAGGTCGATCGCATTGGGCGAGTCA
>JBBSCL010000352.1:0-4505 GCA_038250345.1 Leptolyngbyales cyanobacterium | reverse complement strand
TATTTCGGGAGGGCATGATGCGTGAGTCTGTGATTGTGCAAGAGATTTTGGAAGAAGGCAGGCAAGAAGGCAGGCAAGAAGGCAGGCAAGAAGGCAGGCAAGAAGGCAGGCAAGAAGGCAGGCAAGAAGGCAGGCAAGAAGGCAGGCAAGAAGGCAGGCAAGAAGAGGGACGATCGCTGATTCTGCGGTTACTGACTCGACAAGTGGGCGATCTACCTGAAGCGTTGCGATCGCGTATCAGCACTCTTTCCTTAGAGCAGTTAGAAAGCTTGGGTGAAGCACTGTTGGATTTTGAGGCGATCGCAGATCTAGGGGCTTGGTTTAGAACATTAGAGTAGAGCGATCGCCCTTTCTATCCTCTCCTTGCCGTCTCGACAAATTACCGCATGGTGACGAATTCTTCGGCAGAACTGGGATGAATGCCAATCGTGGCATCAAAGTTGGCTTTCGTGGCTCCCATTTTGAGGGCGATCGCCACCCCTTGAATAATTTCCGGCGCATGATCGCCAACCATGTGAGCACCTAGCACCTTATCGGTTTTTTCATCTACAATCAGCTTCATCAACGTCTTTTCGTCTTTGCCTGCCAAGGTGTAATACATTGGGCGAAACTTTGAGCGATAGACTTTAATCGAGTCGCCATATTGTTCACGGGCTTCGGCTTCCGTCAATCCAACGGTTGCCGCTTCTGGTGAGGTAAATACGGCGGTAGGAATATTCTCATAGCTCGTGAAGCGCGACTTTCCGCCAAATACGGTATCTGCTAAGGCGCGACCTTCATTAATTGCCACTGGAGTTAAATTGATGTTGTTGGTGCAGTCACCCAGGGCAAAAATATGATCCTCTGCGGTGTGACTATATTTATCAACCGCGATCGCGCCATCGTGCAGTTTTACCCCGGTGTTTTCCAGTCCCAGGTTGTGCAAATTGGGTTTTCGCCCCAAGGCTGCCAAGCTCACAGCATCGGCATAAACAGTTTCTGCGGTGCCTCCTGTGCCCACCGAAACCGCAACGCCATTGTCTGTTTTTTCGATCGCAATCAGTTGTGTACCCGTATGGAGTTGAATGCCGTGGTTGATCATTCCCTGTTGAATTTCGGTTCTAATATCATCATCAAAGCCGCGCAAAATCTTGTCGCCGCGAATAATTTGGATGACTTCTGTACCCATGCCATTTAAGATGCAAGCGAACTCGCAGCCAATATATCCACCGCCTAAAATAACGAGTCGTTTGGGTTGTTCTTTTAGGTTAAAAATGTCATCGGAAACGATCGCGTGCTCAATGCCTAGAATGTTAGGTCTGTAAGGTTTTCCACCGACTGCAATTAGAATTTTTTCCGCAGTGATTTGTTTATCACCGATCGCGATCGTGTGGGAAGCCACAAAGCTAGCGTGTCCATGAAATAGTTCTACCTTGGAACCATCTAGCATCCGCTGATAAATCCCGTTCAGGCGCGTCACCTCATCATTCACCGCTGTAATCATGGTGTGCCAATTGAGGGAGCTTTTTACCTCACTCCAGCCATAGCCCTTGGCTTCTTCAAACACTGCCGGAAAGTGAGCAGCATACACCATCATTTTTTTGGGAACGCAGCCTCGATTGACACAGGTTCCACCTAAGCGATCGTACTCGGCAATGCCAACTTTTGCGCCATATTCGGCTGCCCGTCGAGCCGTGGCAATGCCACCAGAACCCGCCCCAATCACAAACAGGTCAAAATCGTAGCTCATAGTTCCCTCAAGATGACATTAGTAAGGGCGTTTTGTGGAACGCCCCCACAGAATTTGCAAATGCTCTAGCTACAAGGTAACGCTACCGCAGAAGCTTATGCAGCAAGTTTATTGCTATTCAAATAGTTCATCATCGTGTCTGCATCTGACACTTCAAAGGGGTCGGTGGGGCAGTTATCCCCAAACTCTGGCTCAACAAACATCTTTTCAATCACGCCATCATTCACCAACATCGAATAGCGCCAAGAACGCATCCCAAAACCCACATTTGATTTATCAACCAGCATTCCCATTTTGCGGGTAAACTCGCCATTACCATCGGGCAGTAAGACCACCCGCTCAGCGCCCATGTTTTTGCCCCACTGAAACATGACAAACGCATCATTTACAGAAATACAAATAACGCTATCAATACCCTGCGCCTGAAATTCGTCATAGAGCGCTTCATAGCGAGGCAAGTGGCTAGTAGAGCAGGTAGGCGTGAAGGCACCGGGTAAAGAGAACACGATGACTCGCTTGCCGCCAAAAAGATCCTGCGTTGTGGAATCTTGCCAGCGAAACGGATTAGAACCCTCAACCGATTCATCGCGAACACGGGTTTTGAATACAACATTGGGAACTCGTTCGATCGCCACCATAATGACCTCTCTGTTTTTATTATCTAGTAAATAGAATAGGCTGAACTGGCAGTTTTATCATTCAAAATTTATGCAGATAGCAAACGGGAGCTTTGGCTTAGCCCAAACTGACGTTAATTGGTAAACGGCTGATCTATTAACTCCTCTGGTTTAAATTCCTCAGATGAACCCGTCAGCATCATGCTTTCTAACAAACTTTGCCAATCGCTTTTCAAGGTAGGATCTGCAACATTCTTTTGGCGCAGTTCTGCTAGTGTGGTCAGCGCATCATGCCAAAAGCCATTTTCTGCATATATCCCAGCTTTTTGAACACCTTTGGCAGTTGCCAATTCTGCCGTAGCCGCAGCAGTGGGCGCTTCCCGCACAATCACGCCCTCCACCTGAATTTTGTCACTTGCAGTGGCACTAGATGCACAGTTTAGAGTCAATGCCCAACGATAGCGTTTGCCAATTTCTAAGGCTGGGGCTGAAGGAGGAATGCGGACTGCAATGATGCCTGCTTTACTGGGTAATTGGACGGGCATTGGGGGAATCACGATCGCAAACGAACCACTATCCTCCACTATAGTCAAGTCAGCCGGGATCGATTGGGTTTTGGTGTAAGGCGTGTAGAACCATAACGTTGGATGAGCCGCTGTGGTATAGCCCCACACATTCACTTTGGGGGGTTTGCCTGGTCGTGTTTGCTCTTCAAACGGAACCAATGCAGTCAGCGCGGGTTCGGCTTCAGGGCAAACAATCGGCTCGCCTGGTTTTTGAGTGCTGCGGTTGGTGCCACCACCCCGATAGCGCCCACCCGGTGCAGGTCCTTGAAGAGTTCGCCGCACCAACCGCACATTGCCTCGCGATTTTTGAGCGATTTTCATCGGCGCTAGTTGCGCTAGTTGTGCTGGCTGTATTGGTACAGCCTCGGCTCGGATGCTGCTATCTAGCTGGATTGCAACACTGCTGATCAACGCGATCGCCACCTTTAAATTCCATGGTTGAATGCTCATAACTCTGCTCCTAATACCAGTAAATTTATTGCAAAGCTCGACTTGAAACGCGGCTTAAGATCACCGTTACACCGCTACCTGCAATCAGCAGCCCCAACCCAGCCGGAAGCATGGGAACCCAGCCAGCCCAAACAATCAGACATCCAGCGCAGACCGCATAAAGCACTCCGGTAGACACTCCCAAGACTAAGACCATCGACAACAGCGCCCTCCGAGATGAACTGCGGAGAGATACGCCCCACGCCAGTAGCCCTCCCAGGGTAGACCAGCCTGCAATCCAAGCCCAATCGATCCAAGGTGACCATGCCCATAGTAGCGGTCGCCCATCCAGCGCCGCACTCAACACTTGACTCAGCATGTGAGCATGGATGAAGACTCCAGGGATGCGATCATCCAGAGTATTGCCATAGGGTGTTTTATGATAATCATCCTTTTCTCGCGCCGTTACGCCAATTAGCACTACTTTTTCTCGAATTAGTTGATCCAACTCTTGGGGTGAAGGAGGATTTTCTTGAGAGATAAACCAACTGAGCGATTTTTGCGTAGCAATGTTCCGCAAATCATTGCCAGCACGGTAGTTGAGCAAAATCTGACTGCCCTTTCCCCCCGCCAATCCTTGGGCTTGATAGCCGCCAACCCGCGCTGACAACGATGGAAAAATGGCTTGACTGGCAGGATAGGTCAAGGAAGCGTATCCATGAAGCACTGGAATGAAGTCTTTAGGCTGTGGTTTTAGCTGAATTTTGAAGGTTTCGTTGCCAACAGGAGGATAAAATCCAGTTGCAGCCGTATCCGAATCGGTTTGCAGATATCGGAGATATCGCAAGGCTAACTCAATGCTGAAGGCGGTGGGGACCTGGCAGCGAGATTCTTGCTGAAGCTGAGGATTCATGCCGAGCAAATGGCGGCGAACGATTTCATCTCCGTCCATAACAAAGTCGCTAAACCCTACCCGAAAACTGTCAGGCGGAATTTCAGGCGGTGGGGCGTTGCCATAGGGATTGGCTTTGTCATAGCCTACTTTGCAAATACTAATCAGGTTTTCGTTATGACGAAATTGGCTAGTTAGTGCAGGCAGTTGGGGGGGCAATTGCTTGGCATAACGGGAGGAGTAGAGATCAAGCCCGATCGCGCGGGGTTGAT
>JBBSCL010000351.1:0-4518 GCA_038250345.1 Leptolyngbyales cyanobacterium | reverse complement strand
TGCGTAATACAGGCATTCAAGTGCCGATCATCATGTTGACAGCAAAGGATGAAGTGCCCGATCGCGTGGTCGGACTCAATGCAGGAGCCGATGACTATGTCACTAAGCCCTTCAGCATGGAAGAACTGTTGGCGAGGGTGAAAGCCCGCTTACGCCGCACCCATCCTGAAGCACCCGATTTGCTGGAGTTTGAAGACTTGACGTTGAATCGGCTTACCCGTGAAATCTATCGAGGTAAACAACTGATTGCATTAACCGCCAAAGAATTCGACCTGTTAGAATTTCTCCTCCGCCATCCCCGCCAGGTCATTACCCGCGATCAAATTCTCGAAAGGGTTTGGGGTTACGACTTTATGGGCGAATCTAACATCATTGAAGTCTATATCCGTGCGTTACGGCTCAAGTTAGAAGTCAGTAACCCAAAACGCTTACTGCATACTGTGCGGGGTGTTGGTTATGTCTTACGAGAGGCTGCTTAGGGTCTTTTGCGTGAGGCACTAACAAATTGCCCGTGGATACTGACCATGTAGGGCACACAATAGGTCAGCACCGCAGAAATCCAGCGTTCTGGATTCATCTGCCCTTTAACCAAAGCATTGCCATGATTAATGATCAGTAGCACTGTGCCGACAAATAAGGCGACTCTTACCGCAGTCTGGGCAAACTTCGGATTGAATAAACTATCCCAAAACTCTTTTACAGACTTCATTATATAGCGTTTACAGTGAAGGGATCGTAGGCGTTCTTATGTAAATGCAATGGTATGATTCAGCATAATTCTCAGGTTTTATATTCAAATGAGTGCTAGATGAATGCTGGCTGAAGATTTTCTAAAACAAACAGTTCCATCCAATCAACCCAAAATCAAATTTAAATTTTTGCTCATTACTATTCAGAGACAACACAATCAGTAAACAGCTATCCAGAATTCATGATCTGGGAATAGCAGGTTCTTTTAGGCAAAATTCATCTCCCCCTCATTTGGATGTCATACCTTTGAAGCCTTACCGAGAGACTCAAGACGCGCTGAAAGACTATGACTCGATCACAATTTAATAAACCAAAATTCTGGCTGAGGGTATTGTTAAGCATGAGTTTGGCGGTAGTAGTGGCGATCGCCTTCCAGCACTTTAATTTACACTCGCCACTGCAAAGCACCCTACGGTGGGTCAAGAATCTAGGTTCTCTAGGGGTGATTGCCTTCATCGTACTTTACAACCTGGCAACGATCTTGTTTATTCCAGGCTCTCTCCTCACATTAGGGGGTGGGGCGCTCTATGGCGTGTTTTGGGGTTCGGTCTACGTGGTGATTGCCGCCACTTTAGGAGCCACCACTGCTTTTTTGATGGGGCGCTATTACGCAAGGAACTGGGTCAGCCAACAACTTCAGGGGCATCCTAAATTTCAGGCGATCGACAGAGCTGTTGCCAAGGAGGGCTTCAAGATTGTTCTCTTAACCCGCCTCTCTCCGATCTTTCCGTTCAACCTGCTGAACTATGCCTTTGGTGTCACCTGTGTTTCACTCAAAGATTACGTCATCGGTTCGATCGGTATGATTCCAGGGAGTATCCTGTACGTCTATCTTGGTTCCCTGGTCGGAGACATTGCTTCCTTGGGGATGCCGCAGGAGATTAATCCCCAGGCGCAAATCGCGCAGTGGATCGTTAAAATTGTCGGCTTCTTCGCCACCGTTGCAGTCACCTTCTATATAACCCGCATTGCTAAAAAAGCTTTAAACCAAACTGTTGCGTCCAGAGATTCAATGTATGACACCTTCAATTAAACAAGAACCTGCTCTCCAGCCGTTGGATGAGTACAATCAATCCCTCATGTCCTATGTTCATCCGCCGGATTGGGTTAATCCTCAACCTGCGGCTGGCTATGATTTAGTGGTGATTGGGGCGGGCACTGCCGGACTGGTCGTTGCGGCTGGCGCGGCTGGTTTAGGACTAGGCTTAAAAGTGGCACTGATTGAGAAAAGCCTGATGGGGGGCGATTGCCTGAACGTGGGCTGTGTTCCTTCCAAATGCGTGATTCGTTCCTCACGGGTGGTTGCCGATATTCGAGACGCAGAACCCTTTGGCATTCAACCACCGGATACTATCGATATCAATTTTGCTGCTGTAATGCAGAGGATGCGACGGATTCGGGCGGATATTAGCCACCACGACTCAGTAGCGCGGTTCAGCCAATTAGGTATTGATGTGTTTCTGGGTGCCGCTCAGTTTATGAATGGAGAAACGATAAAAGTCAACGATAGCCAGTTGCGCTTTAAGAAAGCTGTGATTGCGACGGGTGCTCGTGCGACTCGTCCCAAAGTTCCTGGATTAGCAGAAACTGGATATTTGACCAATGAAACCGTCTTTTCACTCACCAAACGACCCAAGCGGCTGGCTGTGATTGGAGGTGGACCGATCGGCTGTGAACTGGCGCAGGCTTTCCACCGCCTGGGTAGTGAAGTGACCCTGCTACATAAGCATGGGCATTTGCTCGATCGCGAAGATGCCGATGCCGCTGAAATTGTGCAACAGCAGTTCTTACAAGAAAATCTACATTTGATTCTGGATTGCTCCATCGAAAAAGTCGAAAAAACAAGTGCTGGAAAAGTGATCCACTATCGTCAAAATGATGCGATCAAAACTGTAGTCGTGGATGAGATTTTGGTCGGAGCTGGACGCACACCCAACGTCGATGGGTTGAACTTAGAAGAGATAGGGGTCGAGTATGATACTCGCAGGGGTGTGGTAGTCGATGATTATCTCCAGACGACCAATCCCCGCATCTATGCGGCGGGAGACATCTGCATGAACTGGAAATTTACCCATGCTGCCGATGCTGCTGCCCGCATCGTGATCAAAAACACGCTCTTTTCACCGTTTGGTCTGGGACGCAGCAAACTCAGTAATCTCGTTATGCCCTGGGTCACGTATACTGATCCAGAGATTGCCCATGTTGGCTTATACGAGCAGGAGGCTCAGGTAAAGGGGTTGAATACGAACACGATCAAAATTTCGTTTTCAACCGTCGATCGCGCTCTGGCAGATGGCGAACCGGAGGGCTTCGTCAAAATTTTGCACCAGCGCGGCTCAGATCAGATTTTGGGTGCGACGATTGTGGCACGCCATGCTGGAGAAATGATCAGCGAGATAACTTTGGCGATCGCCACCAAACAGGGATTGAGTGCCCTTTCAGGGGTGATTCACCCCTATCCCACTCAGGCAGAAGCCATTAAGAAAGCGGCAGATACCTATCGGCGGACTCTGTTAACCCCCCGTACCAAGTTCTTTTTGGAACTATTAACGAAGCTTAGTTAGAGACTGATTCTACTTCTGTGAACGCATCGAACCTGGACTCAATGCTCGTGATCATTCCAGTGCTGAATGAGGAAGCAGCACTAAAAAAGATGGTGTTTAGAGGAATAGATCTATTGCTCATTTACTTTTCTACGACCTACTCTAGAGGGCTAAATTATGCCTACAAAAGTCACCGTTAACAGCGAACAAATTGCGATTAGTGATGGCTCGTCTTTTTTGGTCACCGCCCGTGATAGTTCGATTGATGATCGGCTTGCTCAGGGCTTCTTTGTCCGTGATACCCGCCTGATTTCCTACTATGAGATTTCGCTGAATCGCTCTCCCCTGAAGCTACTTGCTTCTAGCCCACTTACACATCGGGTAGCACTTTACCAATTCACCAACCCTGAATTTCGCACTGTCAGAGGAGCGTTGCCCACTGGACAGTTGATCATTACGCTGCGACGAGACATTGTGGGGGGACTGCATGAAGATATTGACATTACAAATCATCATGGCGATCGCGTCGAATGCCAACTCATGCTCGCCATTCGCTCCGACTTTGCAGATATCTTTCAAGTCAAGTCCCAGCAATTACTAACACGCGGCGAGACAGAAACGATATGGGAAGATGGAAGACTGAGCACAAATTATCGCAATGGGTCATTTTATAGAGGTCTGATTACAATGCCAGCAGGGTCTAGCTCACCACCCCGATATGCCAATGGTCGCATGGTTTTTGAAATCGTCCTGGAACCTGGTGAAACCTGGAGCACTTGCATCAACCATATTGCTTTAGCGGATGGAGATGTACTAGAACCTCGCCACACCAGTGCCGACATTGATGTCACTGAAGCTGGTAAAGTCTTGGCCAACTTCTTGGATGACTCAACTCAACTCCAAACCTCTAATACAGAAGTTGCTACAGCCTATCAACAAGCACTCACTGATATGGGAGCTTTACGAATTGCGTTTGATGAGAATGGCAAAACCTATTGGATGCCAGCCGCAGGAATGCCGTGGTTTATGGCGGTGTTTGGGCGAGATTCCATCATTGCTGGCTTGCAGACGATGGCAGTCAATCCTGGGTTTGCCTGTGGGACACTGGTTCGACTAGCGCAATTCCAGGCTACAGACGTTGATGACTGGCGGGATGCCCAACCCGGCAAAATTCTGCATGAAATTCGGCGCGGTGAGTTAGCGCAACTCCATGAAATTCCCCATA
>JBBSCL010000350.1:0-4523 GCA_038250345.1 Leptolyngbyales cyanobacterium | reverse complement strand
GAATTCCTGCCAGCGCTGCAAGTTGCAGCAGATCTAAAATTTTTCTGACTAATCGCGCCTCATTTACCCCTGCTTGTGCCCCAATCACCCGATCAATCTCCGGTTGCCACAGTCGAGCGGCAAGCTCTTGCTCATTTTCAGGATTCAGCCGCAAGGGAAACTGCGCTTTCAAATCAAGCTGCTGAATCAGCAACGGCCAAAACAGCGTCACTTCGTCTTGAAAAAACCCCAATGGAGTTGTGGAATAAAAAGAATAGTGACGTTGGGTTGCAGCAACGAGGCGATCGACCAAATCAATTCGATTATCGCCAATTGCCGCAAAAACCAAAATTCCCGGCAGTTCCGTAGATGACAGTAAGCTAGAAGGTGCTTGACCCACTCTTGGCGGACTTGTTGGCGGGTAAGCAGCAGATACACTCACATCAGTTTGGGCAGCCCATTGGCAAAACTGGCGGATTAGATGGCTCGTTTTGCCGCTCCGCGTTGCTCCTGCAATCCAGATTCGTTCGTGTTTAACCAATTGCTTTCAAATGATTTTGCTAGAATCTCTCATACCTTAACTTTAATGACCTGTCTAAAAATAATATATAAACGGTGACCTGTTCCCATCATGAGATCATCTTTTCTAACATCGGTCAGTCGATATTTACGCGGGGCTAACCAATGGCTCCTACAAACGCCAGAAAGAGCGCTTGAACAGGCATATGAAGCCGTTCTAATGATTAAAGCGATCGAAGACCAGCATTTTGATGGCGAAAAAATTTCTAAAAAATCCACTAAGCACAGTGAAAATGTGCTTATTTATTTTCAATCCGAACTGAATAAATATCTAAAGTTTGCAGAGGTTCGCCTCACAGAATTTAGAGCGAGTCGCGTTATTGTAGATTCTACGAACTCTGCGCTTTATAATCGCCGCAGTTCTTACATTAGTACTCAAGAGCAGGCTGCGATCGTATTAGAAAAATTGGCGTTTATCGATCAGATTCTCGATCGCTACAAACCGCCATCAACCAATTCAACCGCTTTAGTTCCGCTTGCCCAACCAAATAACACCAATCTATCGATTCGGGGTGGAAATGCAATTGATCAAAACACGGGCAATCTCGTATATAAAGCTAGCGATGATGGTGACGATGATGGCAGCATTCTAGACAAAACGGGTGTGTTGCCCCGCTCAATTATAGGAACGCTGAATCGAATTAAGCGAGATTTGGATCCAAATTCTGAGGCGCAGGTTGTTCAAACCTTTCGGTTTTCTAAAGCAAAAACTCTGATATCCATTCGGCTAATATTGTTGTTAATTATTGTGCCGCTGCTGACTCAGCAAATTTCCAAAGCTTTTGTTGTGGGTCCGCTGGTGGATCGATTTTGGCAGTCAGAGCCAGCAGGCATTTTTCTCAATCGTGACTTAGAAGCAGAAGCACTGAACGAATTTAATATTTTTAGACAACGATTAGAATTCGATCGCTTTCTAAACATTGCTCAACCTCAAGGGCGGCTTCAAGAGCGGATTAGCGATGACACGCTTTTGCAAGAAAAAGCTGAAGAAATTTCAGAGATTTATTCTAGGCTGAGTGCCCGTGCCATCAAAAATGTGTTTTCAGATTTGCTCTCTGCGATCGCGTTTGCGATCGTGCTGCTAACCAATCGCAGAGGGCTAGAAACGCTCAAATCTTTTATCGATGAAACAGTATATGGACTCAGCGATAGCGCCAAAGCCTTTATTATCATCTTGTTTACTGATATGTTTGTCGGCTTTCACTCTCCTCACGGCTGGGAAGTTCTTTTAGAGGGAGTCGCCAAGCATTTTGGATTGCCTCCCAGTCGGGATTTCAACTTTCTCTTCATCGCCACATTTCCCGTCATTTTAGACACTGTCTTCAAATATTGGATTTTCCGCTACCTCAACCGGATTTCTCCTTCTGCCGTGGCTACCTACAAAAATATGAATGAATAGCAACGCAATGTCTGTGTAGATAAAGAGTAAACAGAGAAAGTCTATGAGATTCTGCCAAACATCCGAAATGTAAATCCACCCGAATTTTGCTTTTTGTTTGCGTCGGTAGTGCCGCCTGCTCATGCTATATTTGTATATCTGTCGGGGCGTAGCGCAGCTTGGTAGCGCACTACTTTGGGGTAGTAGGGGTCGTGAGTTCGAATCTCGCCGCTCCGATAGGTTGAAACCGCTTGTAATGGGCGGTTTTGCCATTTTAAAGGGTGGCAGTCATGGGTGAGCCATTCTCGATAAGGTCTGTCAAATTTGATCAATTTAAGTCAAATGCAGTCAGGAATTGAGGTTCAATTGAGATCCGAAATCTAGATGAGATCTCAATGGACAGGAAGAAGACACAGAAAGGGTCTGTGGTTGTTCGCAGTGTCAAAGGGCGGCTGCGGTTGGTGTGGTCGTTTTGTGGCAAGCGTTATTTTTTTGCGCTGGAGTTGCAGGACGGTAAGGCAAATGAAGCGATCGCTGAGTTGAAGGCAAAGCAAATTCAGCGGGATATTGCGAATGATTTGTTTGATCCGACACTGGAGAAGTACCGGGCTGCCTACCAACGACGAACGCTAGGACTGTCTGCTGTGGAGGTGTTTGAGAAATACATTGCTTACAAGGCTAAGACTCTGAGGAAGCGATCGCTGGAGAAGTACACGGTTACTCTGAGTCATCTGCAACAGTTTTTTAGAGGGGAAGTTGCCACTGAGGGGAAGTGTGAGCAGTTTAAGGACTGGCTAGCGAACCGGATGGAGCCAATTACTTTGAAGCAAAGAATTAGTTTTCTCAAGTCTGCTTGGGCGTGGGGGACTGAGAAGAAGCTTGTGAGTGAGAATCCTTGGGTTGAGCCACTTAGACAGGTGAAGGTTCCGCCAAAGCAACGACCGAAGCCGTTTACAGCGGAGGAACGGCAAAGGATTATTGCAGCGTTTCGGGGCGATCGCCATTTTGCTTACTACGCTGATTTTGTAGAGTTCCTTTTGGCAGCGGGTTGTAGACCGGGTGAGGCGTGTGCGTTGAAGTGGAAACATTTTACTAATGATTGTGGGTTGGTGTGGATTGGGGAGGCGTACAGCCGGGGTGAACTGGGACCAACCAAGACGAATGGGCAACGGTTTCTGAGGCTGACTGCTCGGTTGAAGGATTTGGTGAGGTCGCGGCGATCGCCGGATGCAAAGCCTGAGGGTCTTGTGTTTGCTGCGGCAAAAGGGGGATATATTGATGACCACAATTTTAGAAATCGGGCATGGAAGACGATTTTGAACCAATTGGAGATTGATTACCGTAAGCCTTATACGATGCGGCATACGTTTACATCTGGGGCGTTGGAAACTGGGCTATCGCCTGCGGTGGTAGCGAGTTTGACGGGGCATACGGTGGAGACGTTGTATCGCCACTATGCGGGGAATGTGCGGGGGTTGGTGGAGCTGCCTGAACTCTAAGCGCTGCGTTTGCGTTTGGGTTGATTAGTTTGCAGGTGGGCTTTGTAGGCTTCGATCGCTGCGAGGTGTGCATCGGGGTTCCCTAGGTGCGCAAGGTAGTCTTCGAGCATCCGTTGGTTAAATTTGACGGCTTCACCTTTGTTCCGTTGTACCCAGTGAATATCTTTGGTTAGGTCGGTTTTCATGCGTCGCCTGAGAGTGGATTCTGAGCAGTCGAGAATCTCACAGGCGGCATGTTTGTCGATGAAGGGATAGTCGCTCATTGTTCCTCCTGCAACGCTTGCCACAGGTCGGCGGTTGGGCGGTGAAGCTGGCACCATTCCAACCCTAATTCAATTGGCTCACCGCATCCCTGACAATGGCTCACGGGTTCGGTGGGCATAGTGCCTGTACCTTCGCAGATGTAGCAGTACCAGAGTTCATTACCTTTCCCTATGCCGTTGCAGTCTGGGCATGGTTTCATTTTCATGGCTGGTTCCTCATCAGGTCTAAGTTTTTCCATCCCTCACTCCCTCCCCAGTTACCAAGAAGCCCCAATCCCGCCGCAATATCAGGAGTTCCTCAACTTGGTCGTGCCAACCTTCGGACCAAAGTTGTTGCAATTTGCCAAGGGCAAAGGGGCGATCGCTTCCCATTAACGCCATATCAACCGACTGAGAAATCTGGTTGAGGCTGGGCGGTTCAACCGGGAATCCATAGGGTTCGTCGGGCTTAGGTTCCTGTCGTCGGTGTTCCCTTGCGTCAACCTTTGCTCCATTTGCGGTGAAATTGCGCTTTAGGGCTGCGTTGATAAAGCCTTGCGGGTTTCGTACTGTTCCCTTGATTTGCTGCTCGTGTAGGGCTGAAATTGCGTTTTCCACAAGTCGGGCGGCGGCGGAACGGTTGCTAATTAACGAAGCAATTGTTTCTTGAATTGTTTTGTTCGTCTTAACTCCAGATTCTTCTAACAATACTTCGGACAGAATTAGGAAGTTATGATGCCGTAGGAGCGGAGGTTTTGATAGTTGGGATGGGATTTAATGGAGGTTGAGTCCAAGTCTAACTGGGAAATAAAGCGCTCCATGAGATGGTCATTGAAAGCAACCCGT
>JBBSCL010000349.1:0-4523 GCA_038250345.1 Leptolyngbyales cyanobacterium | reverse complement strand
TTGCGCAGCGCCGAGTTGGGCTTCTTGGGTGTTGTGGTATAAACCCTAGTACAAACTCCACGGCGTTGAGGGCAGCTTTTTAATGCTGGAGACTTAGTCTTCTTAATTAATTTTTGACGTTCACTACGAATGAGTTGCTGAATTGTAGGCATGTCTAGAACTGGTACGGCAGTCTTAATATTTTCACTTTTTCCAACTTCTTCAAGACATCAATCCGTTTGCTTCTATGTTAACCTCACGAAGCATCAGAATCAATAATCTGGCGAAATTGGCAGAAATACTAGCTTACCATACTTTTTTTGATAAAACCCTTAATGCTTATTATTCAATTTGTTGTTTGACTTTTTCCAGTGAAACAACTTGTAGCTATAGCCCTAGTGAGTACTCTGAACAGAGAAAGAGTTGCCACAGCTACAAGATTGAACAACATTAGGGTTATGGAAGCGAAAGCCACCGCCCATCAGATCTTCTGAATAGTCAACAACCAAGCCATTTAAATAGGGTAGGGCTTTAAAACTCACAATTATTACAATGTTGGCGTTCTGATAGAGTTTATCTCCAGGTTGAACATCAACATCGAACGTGAGCGAATAAGAAAAATTGAGACAATTGCCAGACAATACTGAGATGCGAAGTTTTGAGTCAGCATTGTGCGTTTTTGCCTTGAGCCGCAAAACTTCGCCAGTTGCAGCAGCACTGAGTTGAACCATGGTGCTTAAAATTGCGATCGCTGAGAAAATTTATGAGTAGATTATCACACTGTCGATCTATTAGCTTATCTTGTAGCAGTACGAGCATAATCGTCTTGAAAGCGAATAATATCGTCTTCACCAAGATATTCACCGTTTTGAACTTCTATCAGAACAAGCGGGATCACTCCAGGATTTTCTAGGCGATGAGCCGTGCATTGAGGTACATAGGTTGATTGATTGCTATGCAAAATGGTTTCTTCATCGCCACAAACGACCTTAGCAGTCCCGGAAACTACAATCCAATGCTCACTCCGATGATGATGCATTTGTAGGCTAAGGCGGTGACCGGACTTTACTTCGATTCGCTTAATTTTATATCCCCGTCCTTCTTCAAGAATGGTGAAAGATCCCCAAGGGCGTGATTCACCAGATGCAACAGATAATGGGGCAACGCTAGATAAAGCAAGTGCTGAAATCTCTTGAATTTCTTGGGTTGAAGGCACAATGAATTCTCCTTAAACTTAATCATCATGGGGGATATGGGAAGAACACTTCCCGTCCGTCACCATAGCAAATTTTTCTAATGGCTTGACACCTCAAAGTCCCTGAGATTAATTAAATCTACATATTTAATTGCCTTATACAAAGCTGGCTTTATGTTGAAGGACTACGGCAGCATAAACAACGTAAATTTGAAAAATTAACGAAGAAATATGCCGATGCCATTGTGGATACGGGCGGCTGAATTGGGAGGGCGATCTATAATTTGCCCACCTAGGTAAAGCGTTGTGGAGCTACCCCCATCTAAATTGAGGGCGTTGATTGCACCGAGTTGCTGAAGAATTTGTGCCATTTCAGGCAGGGTGAGGGTATCGCCATTTAATTTCTTGTAAGCGGTGACCAACAAAATTTGACCCGTGATTGTTTGAGCGATCGCGCTGCGGGGGGCTGCTTCGGTAGCAAAAGCGTTGCTGAACCCTTCCAGTTTTGGGTCTAACACAATCTGCGAGTTTTGAATCAATAAAGGTCCAGCGCCCAAAACATAAGGATAGCGGTTTAGCTCCGGTGGATTGGTGGTGCTTTCGAGTTGTAGTGATGTTCCCGGCGATAATGCAGCGGCGCTGGATTGATTCGATCGCAGCACGAGTAAGTAGCCATTTGTAGGAATAGGCACTCCAGCGCTGCCTGCTTTTGCTAAGGGCTGCTGGCTGACAACGACATTATTTTGCGCTGAGATGATTAGCTCATTGTCTGACAAGGAGGTGTAAGTCGCTCCCCAATCAGGCGTGTATCGGGCAATTCCGGCTTGAATGTAGCCACTGTTGAGATGAGTAATTGGTAACCGTTGACCTGTGGAAGTGGTGAGAGTTTCTTGAAGGATGAGACGATTGAATGCAAAATTTCCTAATCCATCCCAGGCGATCGCGCCTCTGTTCAAAATCGGACCCGACAGCCACCGTCCATCCAATCGAATCGCGCCCAAGGGCAACTGTCGAATCCGATTAAAAAAACCGCCGTTAATCGCTGCAACTGCCTGCGACTGCTGGGCGGTTTGAGCGAGGGGCGCAATTCCCCGCATGGATGAGGGGTTGGGCACAATTGGCTTCAGGCTCAGACCGGGCTGACGAGGATCGAGTTCTAACCAGGTGACGGGCACTCGATTGCTGCCGATCGCCACAGTTTGCTGTCGCCAGCGCAAGCCTGGTGCCCACAAAACATTGCGTGCAATCAGACTATTGGGACGAATATCCACAACGATGCGATCGGGCTTTGCGAGGCTCCAGATGCGGGGTTGAATGCCGTTAGTAATGCTCAATCGAACGCGGGTTTGATTACCGAATGGCTCAACGCTGATCGACTGAATATATTTGCCAGAGGCGGTCTTGATTTGTTGCAGAATATCGGGCGTAACTTGGGCGTTAACAGTCAGAACCACGTCCTGATTGGCAGCATCGGTTTGCCAAGGGGTTGAGTGGTCTAATTCGATGACGATGCGATCGCCCCAATCAGGTTGAGTGTGCCGAATAGCTGACACCTTGACCACTGAAGGAGTAATTTTCAGGACGGAATCAGCCACTTGCATCTGCCAACCATTTTGAGCAGCCAGATCTGTGACATCTAAATAGCGCAGGGATGACATGATGCGCGTAGATAGGGCGATTGGCTGCAAGTTGGGTTGAGTAAACCATTGGATCGGCTGCTGAGTGGCGGTATTGGCGCTGAGAAGCTGGATGCCAAACGTGGAGAGGAGGGCGCGATCGCTAATCTCAATCCGCAGATCCGTATCATCCTCTTGCCACTGCCTCCAAGGTGCAGAGATCTCCTGTCCGTTGAGCAAAATTTGCGTACCTTGCCGAACAGTCGGAAGCGCCTGGGCAGGGATTGAAATCCCCAAAAGTAATAACGTTCCCACAACCCTACCAATCAATCGCACTGGCTCAAAGCTGAACCGCCTTTTTAGCACCGTTGAGTATCGTTTGGCACTCATTACTTTTTCCTCACTGCATATCACACAATAAAGTTCAAAATAGAAATATACGGTGTTGCTGAATCTGGGGATGCAATTTCTTGTGGTTGCCCTCAACCCCTGCCAGGGTAGGCACAAAACACTACCCCTACATCCGTAAATCACACCGGCTTCGGCAATGTCTCTAAACGGAAATGCTGATTCAGGTTGGTTTAGCCGACCCTATATTAGGGGTGTTTAGTTCCTGCTGTACTCTTCTTCACGATCTTTTCCCTGTAATGTTTATGCATCTCAAACTGTTTTTTAAGTAATGATCTCTTTTATAGTGATCTTCTATGGATTTTGTTTTTCTGGTTTTCTGCCAAAGTGTCTGCATTTTCCAACCCTAAGATTGGTAGCAATGATGCCTGTGGAAGCCTGTAAGAATCTCAAAAGCAAAACCTACACTAATAAGTAGACCCCACAAAAAATCACCCTACCAACCGAGCAAAATACGTCATTGTCATGGCTAATGTAACTGTGAATCGGGATAGCAATCAATCGAATAGTGGATATGAAGGACAACGCTGGCTCGTGGAAGAGCGTGATGCCTGTGGGGTCGGGTTTATCGCCGATCAGCAGGGGCGTGCCACTCATGAATTAGTTGAAAAAGCGTTGATTGCTGCAACCTGCTTGGAGCATCGAGGCGGATGCAGCGCCGATCGCGATTCTGGGGATGGCGCGGGTGTGATGACTTCCATTCCTTGGGAGCTTTTCGATGCCTGGTTCGTAGCCGAAGGGATTGAAGTTGCTGCACGGGAACACATTGGCGTGGGTATGGTGTTTTTGCCTCAGAATGCCTCTGTGGCGGCGATCGCTCGTAAAACCCTTGAGCAAGTTGCCACTGAGGAAGGAGCCACTGTTTTAGGATGGCGCGTGGTGCCCGTGTATTCAGAATGTTTGGGCATTCAAGCGCGGGAAAATCAGCCGCAGATCGAGCAATTTTTTGTGCAATCTACGTTACAAGGTGATGAATTAGAGCGGCAACTCTATCTGATTCGCAAGCGAGTTTTGCAAGAATCGGAAAAGGCGGTAGGAAAAGCAGTAGAGGACTTTTACCTCTGTTCCTTCTCTAACCGGACGATTGTTTATAAGGGCATGGTGCGATCGGAGGTGCTGGGTGAGTTTTACGCGGATCTAAAACATCCAGACTACAAGAGCGCCGTTGCCCTATATCACCGTCGCTTCAGTACTAATACCCTACCTAAATGGCCTCTGGCTCAACCCATGCGGCTCTTGGGGCACAACGGCGAAATTAATACCTTGCTGGGTAACATCAACTGGATGATGGCGAAACAGCCCGATTTGGTGCATCAATGCTGGCA